>JASLVT010000121.1 GCA_030741175.1 Porticoccaceae bacterium | reverse complement strand
CGAACCCCAACTCAAAGATTCCTGCGCTGATCGATTATCGTGGTGCTGAACCAGTTCGAGTATTTGAATCGGGTGCTATGCTGTTATATCTCGCCGAAGCCTTTGACGAACTATTACCCAATGAAGCCCCGGAGCGAAGCGAATGCCTATCATGGTTGTTCTGGCAAATGGCGAGCACCCCTTTTTTGGGTGGCGGCTTTGGTCATTTCTATGCCTACGCGCCAGAAAAATACGAGTACCCGATCAATCGCTTTGCCATGGAGGTCAAAAGACAATTGGACGTACTGGATAAAACGCTGGAGTCTCGTCGCTACCTAGCCGGCGACCAATATTCTATTGCCGATATAGCAACACATCCATGGTATGGCACCTTGGTATCAGGCTCCCTCTATAGTGCGCAGGAGTTTTTGGATGTCTCTAGCTATGCCAATGTTATCCGTTGGGCTAAGGAAATCCAGCAGCGCCCCGCTGTACAGCGCGGTCTAAAAGTTAATCGAGTATGGGGTGATAAGAGTCGGCAGGTGCCAGAGCGCCATAGCGCCAGTGACTTGGATGGCTAAATTATCAGCCTATATGCAAATGCTAAGGCGAGTATTCACTTCACTACATATACAAAAACTGGCCCCATAGAACAGACTATGGGGCCAATCTCTTAGACATTACCAACCTATTTTATCCGGCAGCGGTCTCACTGACTTAATTAAGCGATCTCACTGACTTTATTAAGGGTTGTGGTCTGCCAGTTGGTGTATTCCATTAATCCATGCAGGGAGTTCTCGCAGCCCAAGCCCGACTGTTTATGACCGCCAAAGGCTTGAAAAGGAGAGTATTGATGAATCTCATTTAACCACACAGTACCCGCCTCCAGCTGGCTACCAATGCGCTGAATAGCATCAATATCATTGCCCCACACTGAGGCACCAAGACCATAAATGGTGTCATTAGCACGGGCAATAACATCGGCTTCATCAGACCATTTCAAGAGCGGCAAAATTGGTCCAAAAGGCTCCTCCGTTACAATACGAGAGTCCTCTGGAGGATTATCTACCAACGATACCGGTACGAACCATCCTGGAGCACTTTCATCTATCTCACCACCAATGGCAAATTTATAACCATTATCATGACAATCAGCGAAGTAACCTTTAACTTTCTCATACTGCATTGAATTCTGGATCGGCCCCAGATCAGTATCGGCCTCAGTACCGTCACCCACTTTGATATTCGCCGCAATAAAATCAGCCAAGGCATCACGCACCTCGTCATAAACATCTTCATGGACATATAAACGTTTGGTGACATTACAGAACTGTGCATTATTCTGGAAAGCGGCCCAGAATAATTGTGGCGCAATAGCTTTGGCATCAACATCTGGCATAACAATTGCCGGGTCGTTGCCACCCAACTCCAAGGTCACGCGCTTGATGGTATCAGATGCCGAACGCATCACATGTCGCCCCGTTTCTGTCGACCCTGTAAAGGCGATTTTATTGATATCCGGATGCACAGTCATCCACTTACCTAACTCATCACCACCACTCAATGCACTCAACACGCCCGCTGGAAAAACTTGCTGCGCCAACTCAACGATCTTGAGGTCAGAGAGTGGCGTGTAGGGAGAAGGTTTTACAATAATGGTACAACCGGCCATGAGTGCTGGCGCGATCTTCCAAATTGCCAACAGAATGGGGAAATTCCATGGCACGATAGCGCCAACCACTCCCACTGGTGTCATTCGAGTAATAACCCGACGTTCATCGGTCTCTTCAACTTTTTCTTCTGGCAGGCGTTGAGTGGCGATAGCTCGCAACCATGCGACTGAGCCAAATACTTCCCATTCTGCGCCTGCTCTTGGTTTGCCCTGCTCACGTGTCAAAAGACTCATAAGACCTTCGGCATTTGCTTCAATAATATCAGCATAGGCTTCCAGTGCCGCTTGGCGCTCATCAGCGGAGGTTTTGCTCCAGGAGTTAAAAGCCTGGCGTGCTGCGCTCACCGTTTCATCAAGCTGTGCTTTAGATGCATCAGGCACCTGCGCAAATACCGATCGGGTTGCCGGATTATAAACCGGCAATGTGTTCTCGGTGGTCACCATTTGGCCATTAATTGCCATAGCAAAATCTGTATCTATATTCATTTCAAAATCCCCTTGTTATTTTCCTCTAGTGGTCAAATTTTTGTACTGTTTCATATTGACCAAAACTGTGTCGTTGTTAATTGCTGTATTAGGCATCGAGTGTTTTAAGCTCTCTGCGCATCACCTTGCCGGTACTAGTTTTGGGTAGATCATCGACAAACTGCACTGCTCTTGGCACCTTGTATGCCGCCAAGTGCTCACGGCAGTAGGCAATAATGCTGTCACCGTCTGGGCTAACACCGGTTTTGGGCACAATATAGGCCTTGGCCAGTTCCCCTTTCGCTTCATCGGGAATGCTTCCCACCGCCACCAAAGCCACATCGGGATGTCCGGCGACCACACGTTCGATTTCCGCAGGATACACATTAAAGCCTGCGGTCAAAATCATGTCTTTTTTGCGATCAACGATAAACACACAGCCATCGTTATCCATGGATGCCAAGTCACCAGTATGCAACCAGCCGTCTGCTTCAATGGTGTCTTTGGTCGCCTGATCATTGCCATAATAACCCTGCATAACAATGCCACCTCTGATCATAAGCTCACCGACTTCGCCCACTGGCATAGTCACACTGGCATCGTCAGTATGGGCAATTCGAGCGTCGATATAGGGCAAGGCAACGCCGATGGAACCATGCTTGACCGGACCGTTAGCCGCGAAGGTTGTACCCAGCCCACCAAGTTCAGTCATCCCCCAGAGCTCAATCAGCGGACAACCGAATCGCTGCTCCACTTCCTCCATTTTTGGCTTGGGCATGGTCTGACCGCCGACCGTGCAACAACGCAGTGTTGACAGGTCATAATTGTCAAAATCTGGGTGATTAAGCATAAACATATACATGGTCGGCACGCCCTCGAATAGCGTGGCACCATGATCCTGAATACTCTGCATAATGGTTTTTTCTTCAAATGCGGGATGCAGCACTAAAGTCATGCCATTTTGTATCGCGCCGCTCATCACCACATTGCCGTATACATGCGGACAGGGTAAGGCGGTAACCACCGTATCTTGTTCGCTACGCTGATGCATTAAGGCGGTCATCGCAACATTAAGCAAAATACTGCGATGGGATAGGCAAGCACCTTTCGGAAATCCGGTCGTGCCGGAGGTGTAGCCAATAGTAGATAAAGAATCAGTATCTATATCGCCGATAGTAAAATCATCGCTACTATCCGCAAGCATCTCATTAAAGGACAATATTCCCGAGGGTAATGTTTGGTCACCAAAGGCAATAAGTTCCTTCACTTGCGATTTTGCTTTCACATTTTCGATGGATAATGCCTTTTCATGGGAGGCAATAACCACTGCGGCACCACAGTCATTGGCAACAAACTCAACTTCCGTTGGAGTAAGCATAACGTTGATTGGATTGATCACAGCGCCCATTTTAAGTGCACCGTAATAGCTTACGACCCATTCCCAACAATTGCCTGAATAAAGAGTTACACGATCCCCAGGCTTTACACCAAGATTCACCAATGCATTGGCACAGCGATTAGTTAGGGCGTCGAGCTCATTAAAAGAAAGTTGTCGATCCGGCAGAACCAGTGCCGTCTTATCCCCGTAGCGCTGTGCTGCCTCGAATGGAATGACGCCGATTGAACTAAGCATGGTAGCTATCTCCTATTTTATTTTCACAACTCGCAGCATGATTAGAGGTAATACTGCCAAAACGAGTTACCCTTTTATTTTTCAGAGCTCAGTGTCTGTTTAAACTGAATTGCCATAGCGATAATCGCGATAACTAGCAATAGACTGGTACCTAAAAAAGATCCCTCTATATCCGTCGCAGCTGTTTTACCCGCCCATAATGTCAGTAGCGCTAACTGATAAATTATCCCAAACAGAGCAAGACATACTGATGAAATTTTTGTTGCCAAAGTTGGCCCAAACAATGGCATCGCGACAAGTAGCGCGAACACTGAATAGAGCCAGAAACCTAAATAATCAAACGAGGTATACAAGGAAAACGGAACGGAAACATTTAAAATTCTAAGCAAGGGATCCGCCAGCTCAGCACCCACTGCGCCGGTTGCAATAGTGTCGGCAAGAAGAGGGATAGTCCACACAGCGATAAATTTGGGAATAATAAAAGCCATAACAGACATCAGCACTACCATGGCAGCAAGAATGGCTCGCAATGGATTGGTGCTACCTATGCGCCAAGCAATCGCAAAAAATACAGCCGATAGGCTTAACATTGCGACTATCTGATTTACCCAAGCGGCAATAAATATTTCTCTATTATTGCTTAACCAAGTTACCCGATCCGCATGCTCTGCCGTGTAACCTCCCGGCGCATCTAACGGTAGGAAAACAGAAATAACTGCCGTCACAATGACGACGATAGCCGACCAAAACCCCAGCCTATTAATTTTGTCGTCAAGTGAAGTAGAAATTCCCATAGTTGTCTCCCTATTGATTAAATTGATTAATAAGTAACGCGCCATTACCTGTTAAACCGGCATTAAGGCGACGGTGCTGAGCAATCACTACAAACTGCGATTACCGATAGGATGATTATGCTAGAGCATGTCGAATGACATGTAAAGTGCCGCATAGAAACAAATTGGCTTGAAGCAATCTTGCTGAATAAACTATTGGGTTTATTTGTCCTAACTTAAGTTCTGAACAATAGGTACTGAAAAAATGCACCAAGCAACCCGCTCAAAAGCTGATCAATTGCAAGAGACTAAATAGAATGGTAGTTTCGCGAAGCCCGAGATAAAACCACTGCCTCAGATGCTTCAGAGACCACCTTAGGAGGGAAGACTGA
>JASLVT010000120.1 GCA_030741175.1 Porticoccaceae bacterium | reverse complement strand
CGCGTTATTGGTTCCGGTAAGCGCGGGCCAATAACTACCGCACTGCAGACGGCCTATTTTGATCTGGTTCGCGGTAGATCGGACAAGTATCCGCATTGGCTTGCGCCGGTTGCTGAGTAGTCCTCACTTAAAAATTATCTGAATTATTCGGAGTCCAGTTAATGGCAGTATCCAGCGAAGTGGTTAATGTTCTGTGTATGAAGTGGGGAACTAAGTACCCGGCAGAATATGTTAATACTCTCTACTCTATGGTTGCACGTAACCTCAGCAGAGAGTTTCGTTTCGTTTGCCTGACTGAAGACGCCGCTGGACTGAATGACCAAGTCGAAGTATTTCCGCTTCCTGAATTATCGGTTGATCTCGGCGGACCTGAGCGTGGATGGAACAAGCTGGCAGTTTTTGCCGAGACACTCTATGACCTCAAAGGCAAGGTGCTCTGTCTCGACTTGGATCTTATTATCACTGGTAGTTTGGATGAGCTCTTTGAGTATCCTGGTGAAGTGATGATTATTAAGGATTGGATAAAAAAAGATGGTACTGGTAATTCCTCAGTGTACCGTTTTGAAGTGGGTGCCCATGCCGATGTACTAGCCGAATTTGAGCGCTCGTTTGAACAAATTAAAAATATTCATCGCAATGAGCAGGAATACCTCTCAGCGGCGCTAATGAAAAAAAATGCTTTGGTCTATTGGCCAGATCATTGGTGTCGGAGTTTTAAGCGCCATTGCATCAAGCCCTTTTCTTTTTTTATAGCTAGAGAGACGCTGATTCCTGCGGATATGCGTGTTCTAGTATTCCACGGTAAACCTGACCCTCACGAGGCCATTGCTGGTGTTAGCGGTAAGTGGTACCGGCGCTTCAAGCCTGCAAAGTGGATTAGCCAGCACTGGCACTAAGCCTTGGTGTTCATCTTGGCTCTGTGAGTTGGTATCTAGTGATCCAATCGAGCACATCTGAGTAACTAGCGGCACGGGGTCTTCTATCTGCAGGGACGGCAAAATGTTCGCCTGTGATATCCAGATTGGACAATGTTTTCTGCCCCATCAATTCATGATTAGCAACAGCGCTGTAGACAATGTTATCGCTCACGAAATAATGTGAATGATAAGCAAAATTATGTGGCGATTCTGGATCGATGGGCGCCAATAGATCACGGCCCAGATTAGGATATTTGCTGTTGGAGAGAGCTAAGTTGTAGAGCGTGGGCATAATATCCTTGTGTGATGCCATCTGCTCAGTATCGACTTTGCTATCAGGTCTGTATTGGCTGGGTACATAGAGGTAAAAAGGTACGGATATCTGGTGGAGTTGTTCTGCCGCGGAAAAGTTCATCCCTCGAATCCCATGGTCCCCAGTCACTGCCATAATGGTATTGTTCGCGAGATCACTCTGCTTGATCTGGCTGATCAATGCACCGAGATGCTGGTTAGTATATTTAAATGTCTCGACAGACTCTGCGGGTAGATTATGCAGTCGAGTCATCAGCGTTTGATTCATTTTCTCTGAGGACAGATCTGCTGTTTTTGGTAATGTATAGGGCGGATGGTTAGTCACGCTCAGAGATACAATAAAAAGTGGTTTGTCCTGCTCCTCGGATGTAGATAACAGCTGCCAAATATAATCATAGAGATATTCGTCTTCACCACCCCAGACAGAGCTCCCCATATCAGGGTAGAGAGCTTTGAGTTTATGAGCGCCAATAAACGTATCAAAACCCTGCTGTTTCAGGTAATTGCCTCGATTATTTATACCCTCAAAGCCGGCGAAGACAAATACCGTGCGGTACCCAGCGCGTTTAAATATCTGCGCCGCAGAGGTCTCCATAGGTATTTGCTGATGGGTAGAGCGGCTGATATTACTGTACTCAGTACTGAACATAATGCTCATTAAGGATTTTTGCGTATCGTCGCTAGCCGGCAGAAAAGCTTGGAAATATAGATCATCATCAAGATGCTGGCGCAGAGAGCCCGCAGTATCGAAGCCGCCATTAAAGCGATTTAGAAGTAATGATTGCCCCATGCTCTCAACAAGATGCAAAACTACATTGGGTGGATTTTCATCTAAAAAATCGGATTTCTCTGATACGGTAAAAAACTGTGAGAACAAATCTTCTGATGTTGGCTCGTAACCAAAAAAGGACTGAAACAATGCCCTGCCTACTCGGTCATCTGCCGGTGCTAAGGTGCGTGATTTTTTAAATTCCTGATAGCCGTAATAAGTGGCGATAATGCCATTGGGAATAAGATTGTTCACATCTGTTTGCGCTGAAATTACCATATGCCGATGAGACAGAGGAAACGTAGTTACCGAGCCGCGACCAAGCAAAATAAACGTCATCAGGTAGAGCACAATCAGGAGTAAAGAGCTGGCAGTCGATAGGCTCACACCCCATGAAGTTTTGCTGATAATTGCAACTAGGTGTCTGTAGAGAAACCAAACAATAGGTAAAAGGACAACCATTGCCAAGAGGCTGAAGATGAAATTATCGAGGCCAACAATACTACTGGCAGCCATCTGCCAATCATAAGTCAGTCCCTGAAAAGCAAAACTGTCAATCGGGCGATCAAAAAAGCTGATATACATGCTATTGCTAATGGCAAAAAATAGTGCCAATACGATCAGTAGGTAGCCCATCACCACAGTTGACCACCATGCGAATTGAGCAGCCTTTTTCGAGGGCAACGAGGTGCAGACCAGACTCAATAATAAACCGAGTAAGCTCAACCGCAGAATGGTTGCTATATCAAAGCGCAACCCCATCCACAGAGCTTGCCATACCTCTCGATTAGCAAGAGCGTTATCTATCGAACTATAAAGGGCTAAGGTAGCCAGCCTAGCAATAAAAAACACGCCGTTGCATACAAACGCGAGACAGGCAATAAGCACAAGAATTCTTATTATTATATTTCGGTTGTAATGATCTGCGACGGGCTCAGTGGATAGATTGGACATAGAAAAGATTTACGTAAGTTGTGGTATCTAGTAATAAATCGTGACAATGCTAGCGCCACGCGGGCAATATTTTGTGTTTCTGATCTGTTACCCTGATTGTTACAATGTTAACTTGCTCACCATAGACAATATCAGTGATTCGACTACTTTACAGTATTTTCTTTTATTTGCTTGTTCCTTTTATTATTGGACGGCTATTTCTTCGTGGGCTCAGTTCTCCTGCATACCGTCTGCGCTGGAAAGAGCGTTTTGGCTTTGTTACACCCCAGCATAATCAGAGGGTAATCTGGCTACATTCGGTGTCGGTAGGTGAAACATTGGCAGCTGTGCCATTAGTTAAGGCGCTGCAACAGCAGTATCCAAACCATCGCCTGATGATCACCTGCATGACGGCGACCGGCTCAGACCGGATACGGGCCGCCTTTGGCGACAGCGTAGACCACAGTTATGCACCCTATGATATGCCGGATTCTGTGTCACGATTTCTCAATCGTGTTAAGCCTGAATTATTGATTATTATGGAAACCGAGCTGTGGCCGAACACTATCGCCGCGTGCCATAGGCGAGGGATTCCAGTGTTACTTGCCAATGGTCGTCTGTCGCAAAAATCGGCACAGGGTTATGGCAAAATCAAGCCACTGATAACACCTTTATTGCAGTCGATCACCGCAGTCGTTGCTCAACATATCGATGATGGAGCACGTTTTTTGGCCTTGGGATTGCCAGAATCCAAATTAACTATAAGCGGTAACATTAAATTTGATCTCGATATTGACTCACAACTACAACGGCGAGCGAAGCAGTTGCGCAACCGCTGGCAGTCATCACAACGGCGAGCGATATGGCTAGCAGCTAGTACCCATAGTGGCGAAGACGAAATTATTCTAAAAGCATTGGCAGAAGTCAGATCGGTTGTGGAGACTCCTCCCCTTTTAGTCTTGGTGCCTCGACATCCAGAGCGTTTCGATCAAGTAGCAGACCTCTGTATCAGCAATGGACTGACGTTGGCAAGGCATAGCAGTTCCGATGCCAGCGACGATGCGGAGATTATTCTCGGGGACACCATGGGTGAGTTGATGGCCTTTTATGGTGCCTGTGATTTTGCCTTTGTCGGCGGTAGTTTGGTACCGACCGGAGGTCACAATATTATCGAGCCAGCGGCCTGGGGGTTACCCATTCTGACTGGCCCCCATCTGTTTAATTTCACTGAAGCGTCGAGGTTACTGTTAGAGGCTGATGCCATGCGAGTCTGTGATAATGCAGATAGTCTGGCCCAACAATGTGTTGAACTAATAAATCATAAACCATTGCGAGAAGCTATGGGGAACGCAGCTCAAAATGTCGCAGAAGCGAATCGTGGTGCATTGAAGAGGCTATTAGCAGTAATCGCCAATAGCCTTAAATGATAGGTTATTTGGCAATAACGAGTTTTGGATCTAACCAAGCATTAAGGCTTGCAATGTCCTCTGGAGACAATTGCCCCGCCACTTCTTTCAGCGCCATCATTGACAGAATATAGTCATAGCGAGCATTGGCGTAGTTGCGCTTCGCACGATAAAGAGTGCGTTGTGCAACCAGTACATCGACAATATTTCTAGTGCCCACCTCATAGCCCGCCTGAGTAGCGCTCAGCGCGCTGTCAGCAGAGGTGATAGCCTGCCGGCGCGCCTTTACTCTAGCGGCATTGGTAATCACTGACTGATGTTTGGAACGGGCCGATTGCACAGTATTGCGCTTGGCCGCAGTGTAGGACTCGGCAGATTGAATTGAGCGTTGCTTGGCTTGGCGACGCTGAGCGTCTACCCCGCCACCCCAGATTGGCATGCTAATCGAGACCACATATTGATGGCCATCTTGTAGTGATTCAAATGGATTGCCAAGGTTGGTGATACCCTCGGCATCTGAATCATAGTAGCTCGCGCGGCCTGATATTTTTGGTAGCCGCGCCGCCGCCGCTGCTTTTGCCTGATTGTAAGCAGCATCTTTGCCTAGCTCAGCGACCTTTAGTTGAAAGTTATTGGCGAGGGCCAAATCAACCCAGTCCTCGTTAGTTTCTGGCACGGGTGCTGAGGCAGTGAAAT
>JASLVT010000011.1:9092-14166 GCA_030741175.1 Porticoccaceae bacterium | reverse complement strand
TCTACTAACTGCGACAAAATGGTTGTTTGATATCCGGAGCCGGTACCAATTTCTAATACCTTTGTTAAGGGCCCAGCGCTGAGCAAAATTTCCGTCATCCGAGCAACAATATATGGCTGAGATAATGTCTGAGAAAAGCCAATAGGTAGTGCGGTATCCTCATAGGCGCGGTGAGCCAAGGCCTCATCTAGAAAAATATGTCTCGGCGTCATTCTTATAACATCGAGCACCGGCTGGCTGGTAATACCCTGATCTATCAAGCGCTGGATAAGGCGCTCTCGCGTGCGCTGGGAGGTCATACCAATGCCCGCTAATTCGATCGAATTCACCTGCCACTCCTGTACTTTACAATGCCTACACTCGAATAAGGAAAAACGGTGAATACGGCCAGAATCTGGCGATAGCCCGCTCCATCACTTGCTCGACAATATATCACAGGGGCTTGAGCTCTGGGCGTAATAATTGACTTATTTCCCGCAGTAATGCAGTGGCATAACAGCCTGCGTCGAGCGAAAACTGCAACTGTACCTGATCATCGGCCAACCATTGCGCTTCAAACTGCTGGGGATACAACAAAATATCCCTCCGTTCCTGCTTCAATCCCGCATGCTCAAGGGCATAACACCATGATTGCCAATCGGCCAGCACCTGAGCCTCGATCTCGGCAATCAATCCATCCGCACTGTTCCGGCCCCGTCCCCACAGCGCCGCCGACTGATCACCATCAAATTCCTCAGTCAGATGCCCGAGCTCAATTCGCCGTTTGACCAATAAATTAAACAACCAAGAACGCGCAGCGGATAGATAAATGCCCGTGCCCCGTCTATTACCCTTAAGCTGATCTGCATCGATCAGCGCCTGCGCTTTATGAAGATTATTGCCATGATGACCAAAACGTTGCTCCGCAAAATAGTTGGGCACGCCGCATGACGCTATAGCCTGCAGGCGATCCTCCAGCATAGTTGGGGTAAAATCGACCTGACGTAAAGTAATCTTAAAGTGGTTGCCACTGTGCATGCCGCGGCGCAATTTCCTGTGATGGCGAGCGGTAGCAAGTATCTCAAAGTCTGGATGCGTCAACTGGGACAGTTCTATTTCACGGCCAGGCAAGTGCAGACTGTACCATTGTGTGGTGACAGCGAAACGATCTTTGAGTCCACAGAATCCAATATCGTTGCGTTTGATTTGTGCCAACTGTGCTAATAATCCGGCCACCCATTGTGTATTCTGATCACGCTTGCGCACATGAAGCAGCAGATGTTCACCTTCATTACTGGGCACCAGATCGATATTTTCATCGACTTGGAAATCTTCTGGACAATAGCGAAATAGAGCGCTACCAAGCGGTTGACCATGCAGACGCGGTAGTTGATTGAAATCGAAATGATCAGGCTTGATTGGATTAGGCCCCGTCAGCGAGTATCAATGCCACGGCATGACAGGCAATACCCTCTTCACGGCCTTCAAAACCGAGCTGCTCAGTAGTAGTGGCTTTGATATTTATTTGATTGATACCACAATTCAGGTCAGCAGCAAGATTTTGTCGCATGGCATCAAGATAAGGGGCCATCTTGGGCGCTTCAGCAATAATACTAATATCGGCGTTAGCCAGTTGATAGCCACGGCTGTGCATAAGCTTGACCACCTTAGCTAAAAGATCGCGGCTGTTGCAATCCGCAAAGGCGCTATCTGTATCGGGAAAATGCTGGCCTATATCACCTAGAGCCATGGCACCGAGCAGGCTATCTATCAGCGCGTGGATCAGAACATCGCCGTCAGAATGAGCCACAAAGGCTTTGTGATAGGGAATGCTAACACCGCCAAGAATCAAGCTATTACCCTCGCCAAAGGCGTGCACATCATAACCATGACCTATGCGCATCACTCTGCCTCCTGGTTTTTCATGATCGCTTCCGCAATAGCTAAATCTTCTCGCCGAGTGATCTTAATATTGTCTTGACGCCCCTCTACAACCATAGCGGTCAGACCAGCGTACTCAATAGCCGATGCTTCATCTGTAGGGATTTTTTGCTCGTCTAGCATCGCCTGAATAGATGACTTCAATAAACCAAAACGAAACATTTGCGGAGTCTGCGCGGCTCGATACTGAGCTCGGTTCACCGTACTGACAATATTGTTGGAGTCGACAATTTTCAATGTATCATTGATTGGCGTCGCCAAAATACCGCCCACGGGATGATCACCAACCTCTGTCATTAATTTGGCGATATTAGCCGCCGTAACACAGGGTCTGGCCATATCGTGGATCAGTACCCAGTCATTGTCGGCAGCTAAGTCTTCCAGTGCCAACAAGCCATTCAACACAGAGTTAGCTCGATGCAGGCCACCAGATACAAGACGTACCCGCCGGTCATTGGCGGCAGGTACTTTTGACCAATAGGCCGAACTATTATCACAGGGCGCCACAATAGCCCTAATTGCACTCAAACTAAGTAAACGGCTGAGACTGTGCTGAGCGACTAAAGTGCCGTTGAGATAATGGAACTGTTTGGGAATATCGGCTGCGAAGCGTTTTCCGACACCGGCGGCAGGCACAATCGCCCAGTAGTTAGCTTGGTTATCAGTCATGCTTCAACAGGCTATCATTTTCATCGATGACGAGGTAGAACGTCTCACCCTGTTTAATCATCCCAAGATCCTCACGTGCTTTTTCTTCGATCGAACCGAGATTGTTTTTTAAGCTTTTCACTTCCTCGGCAATACGTTTGTTGCGCTGTATTAACTGCTGATTTTTATCTCGCTGTGCCTGTAGCTGTCGATCTAGCTCAGATTTATGGGCAATACTACCTTCGCCGAACCACAGACGGGTCTGCAGTCCGACAAAAAGCACCACCAGTATTATCAGCAACCATCGCATCTTATTATTGTAATTGCTTTGGCCAATAATATGTCAATAGCGTCAATACTAAGACTTAAATTCAGCTCGGCCACGATATACCGCAGCATCACCCAATTCGGCCTCGATACGAAGGAGACGATTGTACTTGGCTACACGGTCAGAGCGGCACAATGAACCAGTTTTGATCTGTCCCGCTGCAGTGGCCACGGCCAAATCAGCAATAGTGGTATCCTCGGTCTCTCCGGAACGGTGGGAAATGACCACGGTGTAGCCAGCATCCTTGGCCATATTAATCGCATCTAAGGTCTCTGATAGGGTACCGATTTGATTAAATTTGATTAAAATCGAATTAGCCACACCCAACTCAATGCCGCGGCTGAGGATACTCGTATTGGTAACAAACAGGTCATCGCCAACAAGCTGTACCGTCTCTCCCAGCTTTTCCGTCTGATACTTCCAACCATCCCAGTCCGATTCATCTAGACCATCTTCAATACTAATAATCGGATATTGATCGCAGAGCTCAGCCAAGAAGTCACTAAAGCCCTCAGAGCTATAGACCTTGCCTTCACCAGAGAGATCATATTGACCCTCTTTATAAAATTCCGAGGCTGCACAATCAAGTGCCAAGGTAACGTCCTCTCCTAGGGTATAGCCAGCAGCCTCAGTCGCCTCTTTGATCACCGCTAGGGCATCGGCATTGGAGGCTAAATTTGGCGCAAACCCGCCCTCATCACCAACCGCTGTATTGAGCCCCTTCGCGCTAAGTACCTTTTTCAGAGCATGAAAAATTTCAGCACCTACCTGCAATGCTTCAGCAAAGCTTTTGGCAGATACCGGTTGCACCATAAACTCCTGAATATCAACATTATTGTCCGCATGCTCACCACCGTTGAGAATATTCATCATCGGCACGGGCATGCTGTATTTGCCAGCTGTTCCGTTTAATTCAGCAATATGAGCATACAGAGGCATGCCTTTATCTTGCGCTGCAGCCTTAGCTGCGGCCAGTGAAACAGCCAGAATCGCATTGGCACCCAACACTGCTTTATTTTCCGTGCCATCCGCCTTGATCATGGCATTATCGAGTCCGCGTTGATCTGCTACATCAGCACCTTGCAACAATGATTTGATCGTACCGTTGATATTGCTGACAGCATTGAGTACACCTTTGCCCAAATAGCGATTTTTATCGCCATCTCGCAATTCAAGCGCTTCTCTGGATCCAGTGGAAGCGCCGGAGGGCGCGCAGGCTGTCCCCACTATGCCATTGTCCAAGATAACATCAGCCTGAACGGTGGGGTTGCCTCTGGAATCCAAAACTTCAAAAGCTCGAATATCTGCAATGTTACTCATTTACCGGGTACTCCATTTAAAGTGATTGTGAAAATTTGGGGGAACAAGACTATTGAAAGCCTCGGTTAACTAACTAATGTCGAGATCCACCTGTGACTTAATAAGATCGTCAAACGCTTTCATCTGAGTCAAAAAAGGTGCCAACTTGTCTAGCGGCAAGGCGCTGGGGCCATCACAACGAGCCTGATCTGGCGCCGGATGGGCCTCTAAAAACAAACCCGCAATACCGACCGCTATGCCGGCACGACCCAATTCAGCTACCTGATGCCGGCGGCCACCTGAGGCCGCTCCCAATGGATCCCGACACTGTAATGCGTGGGTCACATCGAAAATAAGGGGTAAACCACCACTCACCTCCTTCATCGTCCTGAAACCGAGCATATCGACCACTAAATTATCGTAACCCATACAGGTGCCGCGCTCACAGAGCATGACCTTATCATTACCGCACTCGCGAAACTTATCGACTATATTGCCCATCTGACCGGGACTGAGGAACTGCGGTTTTTTAACATTGATAACTGCCCCTGTTTCCGCCATCGCTTTTACTAGGTCAGTTTGTCGCGCCAAAAAGGCTGGCAACTGAATAATGTCGCAGACTTCAGCTACTGGCGAAGCCTGATCAATTTCATGGACATCAGTGATCAGGGGGATATTGAATGTATTTTTAATCTCTTGAAAAATTTTTAGCCCTTCATCGACACCGGGGCCACGAAATGAGTGGATTGAAGAACGATTAGCCTTATCAAAAGAGGCCTTAAAGACATAGGGAATCCCCAACTTTTGGGTTACCTCAACATAGGCTTCAGCAATCTGCATCGCCAGATCACGAGACTCCAACACATTCATGCCACCAAA
>JASLVT010000011.1:0-8929 GCA_030741175.1 Porticoccaceae bacterium | reverse complement strand
TGGAACTGACTGGCAAAGAACCAAGGATGGTCTGGCAGTTCAACCGTCTCCACCAGCGTTTTATCTGAAGATAGTCCACCAATAACCAGACCGGCCTCTTTGATTTGCGGCAAAAAGTTATTATTTACCTCGTAGCGATGGCGATGACGCTCCTCAATCTGCTCAGCGCCATAAATCTCATGCGCCTTTGAGCCAGGGATTAGATGACACAGCTGAGCGCCCAAACGCATGGTACCGCCGAGGTCAGAATCCTCAGTACGCAATTCTCTATTGCCCTGACTATCGATCCATTCGGCAATCAAGCCGACAACGGGATGCGGCGTTTGCGGATCAAACTCAGTGCTGTTGGCACCGCTCAGCCCACATACATTACGCGCATACTCAATGACCGCAATCTGCATACCGAGACAGATACCCAGATAGGGAATATTTTTTTCTCGCGCTGTTTTGACCGCGTATATCTTGCCTTCGGTACCCCTAGTACCAAAACCACCGGGGACTAAAATAGCATCGACACCATCGATCAGGGAATGATCTGCCTCCAGCCGCTCAGAGTCGATATAACGGATTTTTACCTTTGTTTTGTTATGTATGCCAGCATGGATAAGCGACTCAGTAAGAGATTTGTAGGCATCTAGCAATTCCATGTATTTGCCAACCATGGCAATGACTACCTCGCCCTGAGAGTTGAGCTGATTTTCAACGACCTTATCCCATTCCTGAAGATCTGCCGCCGGCGTATCAAGATTGAAGCGCTCAATCACATATTGATCGAGTCCCCATTGGTGTAGCATCCGTGGCACCTGATAGATAGTCTCGGCGTCCATTACCGGGATCACTGCGCGCTCCTCAACATTGGTAAATAGCGATATCTTTTTGCGCTGCACTTCCTCTAACTCAACCTCAGATCGACACAGCAGAACATCGGGCTGCAGACCGAGCGAGCGCATCTCTTTCACTGAGTGCTGGGTTGGCTTGGTTTTCGTCTCACCGGCGGAGGCAATATAAGGCACTAATGTCAGATGCAACAACAGCGCTCGCTGATGACCCAACTCACCTTTTAATTGACGCACCGCCTCGAGAAATGGCTGAGATTCAATATCACCTACTGTGCCACCAATCTCCACCACCGCAATATCATGCTCGCCAGCTCCCGCATAAACGCGACGCTTGATCTCATCAGTCACATGGGGAATCACTTGCACAGTGCCACCGAGGTAATCGCCGCGACGCTCTCGCCGCAAGATCGTCTCATAGACCTGACCACTGGTGAAATTATTATTCTGGGTCATCTTTGAGCGCAGAAAACGCTCATAATGGCCAAGATCTAGATCTGTCTCAGCACCATCCTCAGTTACGTACACTTCACCATGCTGATATGGGCTCATGGTACCTGGATCAACATTGAGATAGGGGTCTAATTTAAGGATGGTAACACTGAGGCCTCTGGCCTCGAGAACCGCACCGAGTGAAGCCGCCGCAATACCCTTACCCAAAGAAGAAACAACACCGCCAGTAACAAAAATAAATCGCGTCATAAGGACCCTACAACGATCGCAAAAAAGTGAAAAAAGCTATCTCTGGAAGTGGTGATGGCCAAGAAATCGATCTGATTCTGGCCGGCGCCCATCCTATTCAAGATGGGTTAGCAGATTACCAGAAAGGCAGTCGGTATGCCACTGCGATCTACAAAGAGTTGACCTGCCAGCGAATTTTTTTCCCCTGTTGCTGAGGCCCTGCCTGCCAGCCGTCACAAATCCAGCAATCACCTACGGCAACCAAGGTTTCACCCATAAATAGCAGTGGCATTCTATCTCGCCACCAAGGCTCCAAAGCGAACTCTTGGAGCAACTTTTTGAGACTGTTAGAGTGGTTGCGCCCCACTGGCCTACAGCGCTCGCCACCTTGTCTGTAGCGCACAGTAAGACCATGGTCTGACGGCAGCACAAGGCCCTCACCCGCAACCTCTTGCACCTCTAGAGAACTACCATCGCTAAGAGTGAGGCTATGCTCAACCGACCACTGCCAACTCTGGGTATTATCAAATTCTCCAGACTCTGCTCGGAGCAAATATAAGCGCCCCCGAAAACGGCGCCACTGTATCGATTGCCATGCCACAAGGGGCTCACCATCATCTCGCGCCGATAATAGGGAATCGTTGATTTCATCGATAATCTGCCCATTTGGCATCGGCAATCCTAGAGTTGCTGACCAGTGACGCAGAACATTGCGTTGCCGCAGACTAGTTGCGCTAAGCAATGGCTCAATTGCGATAGACCAACCGGCACGCTCAACTCGCGGCTTAAGCTGAGCTAAATCTTGTTTGGCCAACGCTTCGGCCAACTGCTCTGCCTCTGCTGCATGCGTGGCGGTCCGTCCAAATGATTGGGCATAGTCAGGCCAACGCTGGGCAATTACCGGCACAACTTGATTACGCAAATAGTTGCGATCAAATCGATTATCCGCATTACTATCATCCTCAATCCAACTCAGTTGTCGCTGTAAGGCACAGTGCTGCAATTCAGATTTTGAC
The DNA here is from genome assembly GCA_030741175.1 of Porticoccaceae bacterium. Classification (GTDB taxonomy): domain Bacteria; phylum Pseudomonadota; class Gammaproteobacteria; order Pseudomonadales; family Porticoccaceae; genus HTCC2207. The sequence goes on along the minus strand of JASLVT010000011.1, from coordinate 6,396 downwards.
CATGGTAACAGGGGCCTAATCAATCGACCTAAACCCAGAACCCGCTCGGCGGGCATACCGGCAAGCCCCTTGGTACCCGAGCCACGCATCAAACGATAAAGCAATGTCTCTGCCTGATCATCGCCATGATGGCCGAGCAACAAAACAGCATCTTTTTCTAGCAGACGCTCAAAGACATCATATCTCGCAGATCGCGCAGCAGCCTCTATGCCTTCACCATCTGCAACCACCTCAACAGTCTCGCTATAAAATGCCACGCCAAGTGAACGACAATAAGCCTCAGCCTGTGCCTGCCAAGCATCCGCACGGGGTGACAGACCATGATTGATATGGATAGCGCGAATTTTTCCGACCGGTAGAGCCTCAGCTACCAAGTGCAGAAGTAGCGTTGAATCTAGCCCACCACTCAGCGCCACTAGAATATGCGGTGCCCTATCAAGCTGCTGTCGCCAAGCGGCAAATAGATTAGCTGCAGTAAGTCGTTGTCTAGTCAATGTTATGGCCTGAGTCTTGCGAATAGTCTTCATAGGCTTGAGCATCTGTGTAGGTATCAGACGAAAGATCTGATTGCTCAGCCGGATTCTGCCTGTCACAGTAACGCTGAAATTGGTGTTTTGTTAATAGGGTACAGTTCTCTGTAACAGGATCAAACGTAATCAGCACATCACCGCGCACTATTTGACGTTGCACTTGAGCAATTTTACTCTCCATACTCGCCTCATGAGCACCATAATCAGTGCCGTCTCGAAGGATAAATTCTTCGATAATCGCCGTTAGGATATCCGCGCTAAGACGCTCTAGGGGAATTTCAATCACCGGATCTGTGCCTTCAACAATCTATATAACACCCACTTTATCGGCTCGGCATATTTTTCTCTACTGCAGAAAGCTCTTAATCGCTGGCTAGCAATCTAGTTCAACTGCCTTATTTAATGCGATAATACAGGGCTAGACGGTGAAACGAAAAATTATGCTCAATATAGTCCTTTACCAACCAGAGATACCGCCTAATACCGGCAATATTATTCGCCTCTGTGCCAATACCGGCTTTCAATTGCATCTAATTGAGCCATTGGGTTTTGATCTGGATGATAAAAAGCTTAGACGTGCCGGACTCGACTATCGCGAGTTCCAGTCCCTTGAGGTACATGCCAACTGGGATGACTACCGTGCAAATATTCAATCCCATGCTATTTATGCCCTGAGCACCAAAGGCACTGTTTGTTATTCTGCAGTTCAATATCAACCGGGCGATACATTGTTATTCGGCCCTGAAACAAGGGGTCTGCCTGAGCAGATTCGCACTAATATAGGCTCAGAGCATGTATTGCGTCTGCCAATGCAAGAGGGGAGTCGAAGTCTAAATCTCTCGAACAGTGTCTCTATTGTGGCCTACGAAGCTTGGCGGCAACTGGGCTTTACAGGCAGCCTGCAAACTCAGGGCGACAATCTATCATGAGTAATATGATTGGCTTATTTTATGGTAGCTCAACTTGCTACACCGAAATGGCGGCAGAAAAAATCCGTGATTGCATCAACGATATCTGCGGCAACGACCTAGTGGCACTGCACAATATCGCCGAAGATCCCGTAACATTAATGGCTGATTACCAATATCTTATTCTTGGCATCCCCACCTGGGATTACGGCGAATTACAAGAGGATTGGGAAGCAAATTGGGACACAATTGATACACTCGATCTCAGCCGATGCAAAGTTGCGATCTATGGCCTTGGCGATCAGATTGGCTACCCCGAGTGGTTTCAGGATGCACTTGGCTATTTATGGGCAAAGATCGTCAATATTGGCGCCACTGCCGTGGGAACCTGGCCCAATCAAGGTTATCAGTTCGACCAATCCCAAGCACTGACCGCAGATCAAAAGTTCTTTGTCGGTCTCGCTCTGGATGATGAAAATCAGTTTGAGTTAACCGATGCTTATATTGAGCGTTGGTCGAAACAAATTATCCAAGAATTTGGCTTGCTCTAACATGCGCCCTATCAATGTCTAACAACTGGCATATCGATCAATCACCCGCCCGCAGATCAACCCAAGATATAGTAGTACTTGGCGCTGGCATCGCCGGTTGCACCACAGCTGCTGCCCTTACCCAACGCGGCTTTAATGTCAGGCTTATTGATCGCCATCCACTCGCCGGTTGCGAGGCGTCAGGCAATCCTCAAGCTATTGTCTATCCCAAGTTATCACCGCGAGAGGATTTGCTACCGCGGTTTAACCTCAGTGCAATGCAGTTTGCCAGCCGTTACTACAAACCATTCTGGGAGCAAGGCCTAGGCGAACAGTGCGGCGTTATTGTAGTACCCGAAAGTGACAAAATTAAAAGCGACTTTGAGATTATTGGTCAGCGCTTTAAAGATCAGCCCGATTTCGTCCAACTGCTCAACAACAAGGCACTGTGTAAATTTTCCGGCATCAACTTACAGGCCAGCCTAGGTCTCTATTTTTCACAACTTGGCTGGTTGCCCCCCGCCGCTATTTGCCAACAGCTACTGAGTCTTCATCAAATACCGCTGATTAAGGCTGATATCCAGCGGATAGAATATATTGATCATCGCTGGCAGTTATTTGGCACAGATAAGCAACCTTGCTTAACTACCGAAACCCTGGTGATTGCCAATGCCTTCGGTTGCAGGCAATTTCAGCAAACCGACTTTTTACCAGTCAGCCAGCTTCGCGGACAAGTGAGTCAAATACCAACCAATACAGCAATCTCCGCACTAAAAACCGTAATCTGTGGACAGGGCTACATCACACCGCAACAGCATGGTCTTCACAGTATTGGCGCCACCTATAATAAAGGGCTGTTTACCACCGCTGTGCGCACTGAAGATCATCAAACCAACCTTGATCAAATATGCTCCACGGATGCTGGTATTGCCAACGCCATCGGCGCACAGACGTTGACTGACCTATCGGGGCGCGCCAACTATCGTTGTACTACTAAGGATTATTTACCTATTGTTGGTGCTGTTCCCGATTTGACACAAATGATCAAGGACTACGGCTCCCTACGACACAATGCAAAGGCCAACATAGAAGCCGGCGGCAGCTATTTGCCCAATCTGTATATTAACTGTGGTATGGGCTCTCGAGGGCTGAGTTATGCGCCATTGAGCGCGGAGATATTGGCATCTGAACTTGCCGGCGAAACAGCGATATTGGACGAAGACTTGCGTTTAGCACTACATCCAGCGCGCTTTATGATTCGCGATCTGAAGAAAAAACGGCTCTAGCAGACTAATTCCTGCTGTCGATCGCAACCTCAAGGCCAAGGCGATGCATATCTACGCTGACCTCAGCCTCTCCCATACTATCCAGCAGTTGGGCCAACTCAAAATACACCTCAGGCCGCGAATCCAGTGCCAAAGCACTGTTAAGATAGTCCTTTGCTTTACCCCTAAGCTCCAGACGCGCACAAATGCGGCCCAGAGCAAGGAGAAGCCCAGCATCCTGCTGATGATTGAGCAACCATTTTTCTGCTGTGGCCAATTGCTTTTCTCCATTCGCCATAGTCAAGAGACCAAAGCGCTCCACTAAATCGGAGTGCCAGTGATTATTGAGTGCACCGCTGAGAAGAGGTAATAACCGCTCTGTAGCTTTAATTCGCGCCAACGCATCGGCATAGGGAACAATTAACTCTGGCAGCTTGCGCAATGCTCTGGGCACCATATCCCAAAGCTCGCTAAGCTCATCATATTGCTCTGTCTTATTTGAGTCTGGCTTGCTATCAATATCATTGAGCAATGCAACATATACCTTTATTTGTAGATCAGTGATCGCCTCTTTGGGTAGCGCATTGTAATGTTTGATATCCCGCAGTAAGCGCTGCGCTGAATACCAATCTTGTTGTTCGCAATAGATCCTTGTCAGTAGCCTTATCAACCCTGCATCACTGGGATTATCTCGATACAACGGCTGTAACTGTGTGAGAGCCTGATCTAACTGTCCATCATCAATAAGCAATCTAATTTGGATTTTAGCAGCCACAGCTGCAGCATTTGGGTGACTGTCCTGCAACCGTTGAAGTAGACGATTTGCCTCTTCTCTATTATCGGCCTCGGCTGCCGCTTGTGCGGCAAACAATAGATTGATATCAGACATGGATGACAACTGTGCTGAAGCTGTCAGTAACTCCTTGGCCTTGACCCAGTCTTGGTCGGCATAATGGAGTAACCCTTGGGCTGTTTTGCTCAACTGTCTGACATGACGTCTCGATGTCCACCATTGCCGAAGACCGCCCGCCGCCACTAGCCATTTAGCCAAAAGCACCAGCCATATGAGCGTTAAAGTGGTGACAAAGTAGACTGTTCCAGCAACCCAAAGGCTCATCTCGATGCTAGTCTTGCCAAAACCGATCAACAGATAGCCGCTACCCTGCTGCATAAGCCAAACAACTGCGGCACCTGTCAGCAAAGCCAGTGCTAACAATAATAGGAGCTTCCTCATGGTGTTTGCCCCTGGGACCCACTCGACTCGGCTGGAGCGTTCTGCATCAGTTCCTGAACAGCCTGCACCGACCCATTAACTCGAGGTAGTGGCACGGCAATGCGCACATCAATCAGTTGGTCTAGTTGCTTTAAGATGCTCTGCAAATCAGCAGTTTGCAGAAAAAACCGCTCGAGTGATGTTTTAGCTGCGGTTAGGCTTTGCTGATACAGCTTCTGCTGACCAAGCAATAGCGCTGTCTGAGCGTATTGAAACTGAAATGATAGATTGTGTCGGACTGTTTTTTGATCCGCCGCTTGCAGTAGCGGTGTCACCGGCTGATCATGCTGGCGAATTCGGACTAGCTGACTCAGATTGCCAATAAACCGATCTAAAATAGCAATCTCCGAGTCAGGCTCTGTGGCCGAGCGCTCGAGCGCAGAAGATGGCACAGGCGCAGATTTCGTCATAGTCAATTGATCGACCTTGATCGCTATCTGACTTATCTCGATAAATACCGCCTCTGCATCCACCCCATCAATATCCCGTAATGCTTGCATATCAGCTGCCAAGGCGTTGCGCGCGGCAGCCACATCAACACCTTTTAAGCGGGCTAAAGCGGTATCGGCATTTTCTAGTAATATCAATGGAATCCTGTTGCTACGCTCAGTCTGTACCCGCCAACTGGCGAGTTGACTGAGGTGGAGAGCCTCAGCAATTAAGCGATTCTCTGGCGCAGCCAAGCTCAATTCTCGTAACTGCTGATTCTGTTGGCTAAGAGTTTGCGCCAGATCGGTGGCGAATTTTTGCACATCATCAATAAGCTGAGTTTGTTCATCAATAGCCTTGTCACTGCTGCTGAAGTTCTGCTCTAGACTATTCACTTTGGATGACAGCATGCCTATCCGCTCGAGCATATCTTGCCTATCCATCTGCCAATAATGTTGCAGAAACCAAGCACCCCCTACCAATAGGGCAACAACAACTATCACTAACAATGTTTTTAAAACAGTCTTTGATCGCCCTGGAGATCTCACTGCCTTGGTTTTTTTCTCCACCTGTGGCGTTTCATTTTGCTTCGTTGGTGCATCAGGTGCAGCTGGTTTACTGGTTTTTGCCACTGTTAGCCCTCTATTGCTCAGCGAATTAATTGGAAAATCTTAGCCTATTTTATGCTCAAACCAAATCACTGATTGATTCAAGCCAGCGCCTGTTGGACTGCCCTGCACATCGGCTCGGGCAAAGCACTTTCGGCAACCACTAGGCGCTCATAGCCGAGATCGCGACCAATAGCGGCAACCCGATCACTTGGCACAACGAGAGCTGTAGCCTTGTTACGGTTAGGACCCATGGCTTGGAGTAATTCACCGCTGTGAGCAACAAGGCACTGATAGACCTCAGCTTGAGCCTGAGCAAGGCTATCCGGGTCGATCACACGCCGATACAGATCGCAATAAGTCACTGATGCGCCGCGGTTGATCAATGTGTCTGCTAATGTGGTGCGACCACCGGCGCCGCGAAAGATAATCACTGACTTATTATCAAGATGTTGCAGCTGTGGCATTTCTTGAAGTAGACCCTCGGTATTTTGTTGCCTTTGTGGCGACAACACCTGAGCACCATAATCCTTTAGAATCTGTGCTGTTTGCTGACCCACAGCAAATAACTGTACCTCGGGCAACATGGGCCAGTATTGGTCCAGCCATTCAATTGCCTGCTCCGCCGCATTCGCACTGATAAAAATCGCCTGATCGAATTGAGCAAACTGGAGCATCAAGTCTCTTATGCGCTCAACCGATGCCGATGGCTCTGTTATTGGCACAATGCGCATAATGGGGTTGTAACAGTAGCTGATATCAGCTGCCTTAAGTAACTGTAAAAAGGCATCCTGCTCACGCAGAGGTCGCACCACAAGAACAGTTTTTTCTTTGGGGTGCTTAACTACCATAG
>JASLVT010000119.1 GCA_030741175.1 Porticoccaceae bacterium | reverse complement strand
CTGACTGGTATTTGTGGTGTGATGGGCGTATCGCCGGCCGGTACTGAATTCAATCTAGATATGAACGCAGTGCTTTTTGGTCGTTCGGTGCGCGGCATTATTGAGGGCGATAGCGTACCTCAAGTTTTTATACCGCGGCTGATCGATCTGTACCAACAGGGCCGATTCCCTTTTGATAAATTGATTCGTACCTATCCCTTTACCGATATCAATCAGGCGGTTGAGGATGTTGAATCTGGGAAAGTGATCAAGCCAGTACTCCTGATGAGCGCATAATGTTTTGCGTCTTGGTTTAAGCTTGCTAGCGTTCACATGAACCATACTCGCGTTAGATTCTGTTTTCATCTAAACGGAAAATAGTATTCGAGTTTTGTATAGAGGGGCTTTATAATATGACAAGAGTTATATTATAAAGCACCACTAGATGTTTTGGGGATAGCCAGATAACGCCAAGTCAGCACCAGATACATAGTCTATCTGAGTATCATTGTTCTTGGGTTTTATCAGTCCGTTGGTAACGCTACATAACTTCATAGTCTTAGCGGAAGCAGCGTTTTTTTGAGTTGTTGAGGACGCCATATCTTTTTGCCTTTGCCGATTCTGGTGTTTATTAACTGATGTGATTTTTTCTCAGAGTCGCTTTTTTATGGCAGTAGATAACCGAGCTAGATTGGCATTTGCATTTTCGGGCGCCGCTCAAGGGCTTATCAGTAATGGCATTCTCTATTTTCTGTTAATTTATTACAGTCAGGTGCTGGGTCTAGATGCAAGTTTAGCCGGATTGGCTTTAATGATTGCAATGATATTTGACGCCGTATCGGATCCTTTGGTAGGTCGCTGGTCGGATCGTCTGCGTCACCGCTTGGGTCGTCGTCATCCATTTCTCTATTTCTCTATTGTGCCGGTGACCTTAACCTACTACTTGCTGTGGGATGTGCCAGAGCTTTCCCAGACAGGACTGTTTTTCTACCTTCTTGCCATGATCATTACATTGCGTGTTTGCCTCACTGCTCATGTAGTGCCATTTAGTGCGTTGACACCTGAGTTGGCGCCAGACTATGACGAACGCACTGCATTAATGAGCGCATCTAATTCATCCTTCTGGTTTATCTCCACCATTATGGGCACTGCTATGTATGCCTATTGGCTGGCCGATAATGCTGATTATCCCGATGGTGCCGGTGTTTTGCGGCAGGAGGGGTATATCGAAGCGGGGTTAGTCACTGCAGTTGTTGTATTTTTTGCTCTAAGCGCTGCGACTCACCTCACGCGTAAGTATATTCCTAGGCTCTCTGGCCCACCTGCCCAATCTGCTTCGGTTTCCGAGGGTATTAGGCAGGCGGGAGACACCATTAAGGATAAAAACTTTGTGGTGATCGGTCTCTATGGTGTTTTCTTTGGCTGCGCTATGGGAACGGCAACGGCACTTTGGGTCTATATCCAACCCTATTTCTGGGGTTTTGACTCTGGGCAAATCAGTATTATGTTGTTCGGCCAACTTTTGTCTGCGCTGATTGCCTATGCTGTTTTGCCAACAATGACGCGCGGCCGTGATAAAAAGCCGGTGTTAATTTCTATTTCGATACTCGCATTGTTGATCAACTGTCTGCCGATCTTTCTCGCTTTGTTTAATCTGTTTCCAGCAAATGGCACTACTTCGTTGTTTTACACGATGTTTGTATTGGGTATCGCGCAGGTGACAGTAATCGTAATCACGGCCTCCCTAAGTAGTTCTATCCTTGCCGATGTGGTGGATGCGCGTGCCGTGGATACCGGCCGGCGCGAGGAAGGCCTTCTTTTTTCTGTGCAGTCATTTATCAGCAAGGTGGCGAGTGGTATAGGTGTCTCAATCGCCGGCATGGTGCTAACACTGATATCTTTCCCAAGCGATTCTCTGAGTACGGCACTCATTCCGGAGACGGTATCCAATCTTGGATGGGCCTATGCCGGTACATTGGGATTTTTCTTTGTATTATCAATTATCACGTTATTGTTCTACTCAGCGGATAGAGCAACGCATGAGAAAAATATCAGTATATTAGATAGTCTCTCTTAACTGCCCACACAGTTCCGATAGGGTAGCTTAGCCTAAGGTAATTTACTGAATTTTTAGAGGGAGCAATTCTCTTGACAATCTCTATGGAGCTTATATTATTACAATCGTCATAATATAAAAAGGTGGGTCATGACGGCAACGGTAAAAAAGCTCATTAGTCTAGTTCTATTTTTTATAGCCATCGGTTACGTGGTAGCCACCGATGCAGATATGAGTACAAAAGTAGTAGACGACGATATCGGCAATGTCGATGGATTTGTGGGAGCAGGGGAGACATTCTATTTACAGCAGGTGTTACCAAAGTTATCGGAAAATGGCTGTGTGAAATGTCACGCTAGGGGTTACATGCGGCCCACTATGTCTTACCAGTCAATGCTTAGCAGGCTAGCGATTGGCGATTCTGCGGAAAATAATGCAGTGATTTACAAAATTGCCAATGTGCGTAGTTTTGCTCCGGAAATCCCCAATCACCCCGGTGGCCAACGTTGTGCCACCATCGACGCAGAACCTTGCAAGAGCATACGCCAATGGTGGCAGATTGAGTTTGGTCAGCAGAGGACTGATAAATGACTGAATATAAAGTAGATCAACAGCGACGTAATTTAGTAAAGGGTTTGGGTGCTGCTACCTTGGCCTCATCAGTCATGCCGGGGAGCCTGTTTGCCTCTGAACCTGGACCTACTGCCGTTATTATCGGTGCTGGTATTGCCGGTCTTTCAGCGGCTTGGGATCTCCGCAAAGCGGGTTTTCAGGTATCAATTTTCGAGAAAGAAAAGTTTACCGGCGGCCGTATGGTCGAGTTGCAGACCGGGCCTCTCTATGGGCCAACCCATGCTGAGGGAGTATTTAATGAAAATAGGGAAATGTTTGCGCTAGCGGCTGAGTTGGGTATCGAAAAGCAAGTTCGCGGTGAGGCCTATGATCAGGTCTGGAACCCTGATGATGGTATAGGTCTCGACAATGGCCATGGAATCTACTACCCCGGTGGTATGAGCGATTTTGATATTGAAAATACCATGAAAATACCGGGTCTGAGTCGGGAGACAATCAATAAGTTGCCGCTTTTACAAGCGGATATGGATGAAATCAATGCAACGGTGGATCCCTGCTTATTAGAAACTGGCACCGCCTACGATAACGAAAGCGTGGGTGAGTACTATATGCGCATGTTAGGTAAGGTCGCAGGTAAAGAAATCATCGATTATAAGATTGAACAAAACTGTGCCGGTTGGGGTTGGGATCCTTTCGAGACATCGAAGATCGCACTGCTGTCATGGCTTGCCAGCAAAAAGCAGTTTGTCTACCCGCGGGGTGGTATTGGTGCCTTAACCCATAAGTTGGATTCGCTGTTGCCAGTGCAAAACAATACCACGGTTCGCTACATCACGCCTGCCGACTCCAATGGTCGTCACACTGTGCATTACCTAAATGAAAATTTAGAGCGACGCAGTGTCACGCCAGATGTGGTGGTCTGTGCAGTTGAGGGAAAATACCTAGATTCAATGGTGCAGGGTCTTACCCCCAAACAACAGGCATTAGCAAAGAATTGCTTCTTTACTAAGCAGCCGGTTGTGTATTGGGTATTAGATGACAAATATGCCTCTGAGGAATTTGCTACTGGTGCTTATACTTCAAGTCATCCAGATCCGATAAAAGCGCAAACCTATCATTGGATGGCCATGCCGGGTTATCCGCAGTTCAATCAACCGCCCTATGTTCGCTATTCCTTAACTCGGCGTTACACACCAGAGTGGCAAAATAGTGATATGGCGATTGAAGATTATTGTTGGCCGATGATTAAGAGTCTTTATCCGCGACTGGAAAAGTCCCATATTGTGGATATTGTTGATTACACTAGCGATAGTCTTATTCACATGCCAGTGGGTTATGTGAATCAAATGGCAGAGGTTCTTCGCGAGCAACGCAAACAACGCAAGGGTCTGTATCTAGCTGGGGAATACGTTGCTGGTGCTCACACTGGCGCGGCCTGTGCAAGCGGCCGCTCTGTCGCCAGGGATATTGTAGGACATTGGATTTAATCGATTGGCTTGCAGAGAACAGCCACAAGCCAACTATTGAAATAGAACCTTTGGGCTTTGATACTCGTAGAGTCCGAGTGGGCCCCAGCTTACATTCTCATCATGATGGCGGTACAGATCGTAGCCGAGAAGCTGTCTCGCCTTTTCTGGCCAATGTCTGGCTTCGTCCACGCTAGTGTGGAGGTAGTGATTTTCATAGGTTCTTAGCCAACCCAGAGCATAGGAAGTGACAACGGCTCTGCGCACCGTACCATCGGTATTGGCACCACCACCATGCAAGGTTTTGCCAGGTACGAGAACGATGCTTCCGGCACGCATAGTTGCTCGGGCGACTTCTTCGGGCTTGGCCTCTCGCCCTGGCTCCCACTTATGGCTATAGGGCACCACATGAGTAGCACCATTGGCTTCAGTGAAGTCAGTAGCGGCAAGCAAGGTATTGAACTGTAGCATTTTATCCGGAGCCCAAGCATTGACCGGCCAGAGGATATCGTCAATATGCAGAGGCTGGGCTGTTTCGCCAAGATGTGACTGGATAATCTCGCTAGAGCTCAACTGAAACTGACCACAATTGGGTCCAAGAAAATGATCCATAACACCGAGTAGGCGCTCATCTGTCATAAGATCAATATAATTCGGTGACTTTTGGGTTAGGCCAGTTAAGCGTACCGTGTGATGGCCAAAAAAATCATTGGCAAACTGACCATGATCGACAGATTGATAACCTTCGATAAAGGGGTCAAGGGCGGTGTTGAATTCTTCAAGCCATGCTTGACTGACAAAGTCATCTATAATGGCAGCACCCTGTTCTTCAATGACCTCGATAATATCCGTAACCAAACAATTACCGGGTAAATGCGTGATGTCTGCCATAAGAGGTCTCCTAAATACAAATTCATTATTGCTGTAATGGATTCTTTATATTATAATAAGCGTAATATAAAAGCAATAAAATGATCCTTTAATC
>JASLVT010000118.1 GCA_030741175.1 Porticoccaceae bacterium | reverse complement strand
TGTCTGTATCATAAGTGCATTGGATCAATCTTAGAATGTCCAGCAAGAAAATAACCCTATACTCTGTGTCATTGTTCTGGTCGATCTGGGATATAAACTACTATCCATGATAATTTGCGTCGCTATATCCTATCAATGCATAAATAATGTATTGAACATTGGTATGTTAGATATAATCGCACCGTAACTAGTATTTCTCAGTAGATGAGCATTGAATATGGTAAAAAAAGAAGACGTTAGTATTGGTCTCGGCCTATGGAAGATAGCTAAGGATCAATGTGCTGAAACGGTTTATAGCGCAATTGAACTCGGTTACCGGCACTTGGACAGTGCCTGTGATTATGGCAATGAGGTTGAGGTGGGACAGGGTATTGCGCGGGCGCTGGCCGATGGTTTGTGCGCTAGGGATGAGTTATCAGTAACCTCCAAGCTGTGGAATACCTATCACAGTCCAGAGCATGTAAAGCCTGCACTGGAAAAGATATTGGCCGACCTGAATCTCGATTACTTGGATTCTTTTCTAATTCATTTCCCGATTGCTCAGGCCTTTGTACCGTTTGAGACGCGTTACCCGCCAGAGTGGTTTTATGATCCCGAAGCCGATAATCCCACCATGAAGTTGGCTCAGGTTCCGCTGTCAGATACCTGGCATGCGATGGAGGAGCTGGTGCATCAGGGGTTGGTAAAGCGTATCGGAGTATGTAACTACAACTCAGGTCTGCTCCATGATCTGATGTCCTATGCGACTATTAAGCCTGCAGAGTTGCAAATAGAGTCTCATCCCTATCTAACGCAAGAGCCTTTAATTCGCTTGGCTAAAAACTACGATATGGCTGTAACAGCTTTTTCTCCATTTGGTGCATTATCTTATATTGAGTTGGATATGGCCGGTGCAGATGAATCTGTTTTAACCCAAGCTATTATTACCGAGGCTGCAAGGCACCATAATAAGACGCCAGCGCAAATAGTATTGCGCTGGGGCATTCAGCGAGGTTGTTCGGTAATTACTAAGACAACTAAGATACAGCGCTTGCAAGAAAATCTAGATCTTTTTGATTTTGTTCTTACCGATGATGAGATGTCGGCAATCTCATCGCTTAATCAAAATCGTCGGTTTAATGATCCGGGTATATTTTGTGAGTCTGCTTTTAATAGGTTTCATCCGATTTACGACTAGGGGACTGCGCCGTGACTTACAGTAGCAAACTGCTTGCAGGTCTTGAATTTAGTCAAGAGCATTTTCCCACCCTTATTATCAATGATGGGTCGATACAGACATTGGGGCAAGCACAGTCTTGGATAAAGGACAACCAAGCCATATTAAAAAAAGAGCTTAGTTGCACCGGTGCCCTATTATTGCGAGGTTTTCCAGTCACCGATGCGGTTAGCTACGATGCTTTCTTTTCGGCCTTCGGTTACAACAATTTTACCTATAAAGAATCGCTGTCCAATGCGGTTCGAATTAATTACACCGATTTAGTCTTCAGTGCCAATGAAGCGCCAAAAAATGTAGAGATCTATCTCAACAATCAAAAGGCTCAAACACATATATACCCTAATATTATCTCCCTTTTCTGTGAGGCGAGCGCCGATACTGGCGGCGCTACTTCGATCTGCCGTTCTGACAGGGTCTACGAACAGCTTGCACTATCTGAGCCTGAGTTAACATATAAGTTGGCTGCGGTCGGTATTAAATACACCAATAGAATCCCTAGTGGCGATAATCCTGATTCGGCGCAGGGGCGCGGTTGGCAGAGTACATTGAGTGTCGAGACCAAGGATCAGGCAGAGCAGAAGTTGCGAAGCTTGGGTTATCAATGGCAATGGCATGAAGATGGGTCTGTAACAACGCAGACTAAAGCACTCCCGGCTATTAAACTGGTCGACAATGACAGGCGGGTTTTCTTTAATCAAATTATTGCCGCCTATCAGGGTTGGCGGGGTGTAAAGGAAGACCCTTCGGTAGGGCTTTGCTTTGGTGATGATTCACCTATCCCCAAGCACTTTTTGGATAGCATTTGTGCGATAGCGGCAGACACTGCCTATGATATCGAATGGGAAGATGGTGATGTGGCTGTCGTCGACAATCACCTGGCGATGCACGGTCGACGGCCCTATGATGGAGATCGTGTTCGCCGAGTGCTAGTCACATTAGGGCTTTAATGCCCCTCCGACTCAGGCCGCCTTCTCCGTCAATACCCCGATATGTTGTTGGCGAGTCAGGTGATTACGGCTTCTAAAATGGCAAGCAACCATAGCTAAAATTTATTAGTGAATAGAAAAGCATCAGTGGAAAAAGCTGTAGGTTTATTGCTATATAGGGTTATTATTGGGTCAGCGGGATATTATCTGCTGCCCAGTAAAGGTCAGATCCCACTTGATTTTTGACAGTTTCTCTAGATAAAAAACTATAACTAACTTTAGGAATCTATCATGAAAAAAATTACCCAGTTTTTACTATCCATAGCCATCTCGGTTGGGCTTTCCTCTGTAGTCTCCGCTGATGACCACGGGCCACAGGCCACTATGGAGGGCTCATTTACCACAGTGATGATGGCAGCGCCTGATGTCGCCAAATATGTGGACACCATGAAGAAAAATGTAGCGCCCTTTCAAGTAATGGGTGCCTCTGGTGCCGGTTACTGTGTCACGCAATCAGGTCATGAGTACGATGGCCAAATGATGGTTTGGAGTGCATTCTCCAGTGTCCAAGCTGCATTAGTAGGCGCGACCAAATATGATCCCAGCAGCGCGCCACGGATGTTTGCAAAACTAAGAGATGTTAAATACAGCGTCACTTGGAAGCCACTGAAGCCATTTAAGCTTATGCCGGGCTATGAGCGAGTGCAACGGGTTCGTGTAGCACCGCAGAATGTCCCTGCATTCCTAGCTGCGATGACTGATTTTGAAACAGCGTTGCAACAGGGTGGTCACCCAGATTTCTTTAACGGCGTATTTCTTGGCATTGGTGGGGGTACTCATGAAGCACAAACGTTGATGTTGCGGTCAATTACGCCCGATGCCGAGTCGCATGGCGCTATGTTCGATGAATATTTTGCCGGCGAAGCTGCTTGGGCTGGCGCTTATCTGGCGGTTGCTCAGTTAATCGAGTCTGTAGAAAGTGATAATTTTGAGATTTGTGAGCAAATTTACTTCGGTGAATAAACACTAAACCAAGCGCAACAGCGTGGTTGTACAGTAAAGGGCTACTCAATAGGGTAGCCCTTTTTATTTATGCTAGGGTAATTGATATGACTGATGTAGTAGTAAATTTTAAATAGCTTGTAAGACAATCTCGCTATCTAACTTCCCTATGCTAACTGATAGTCTACAGCCAAAATTATATGAATATTGAGTGATCCAGATTGACATCAAATCCGCTGGGGGTTAGATTGCCTGCTCTTGCTTCGGCAATAGGTTCTCGCGTTATGTCGCCATCGTTAGTGATGTAACAAGAGTGAAACGGGAAATCGGTGCGCTTAATCATAGATTGATTGAATAGCAATTCCGATACTGCCCCCGCAACGGTAAATAAGAATGTTTAGCTGTATGACCACTGTGCAACAAGGCATGGGAAGGTAGCTAGATAGAGAGGCTGTTTTATACATGGTTTCTCACTTATGAGTCCGGAGACCGGCCTATCGCTATGCAGACAAACCGCGGGGTGCGGTCTTGTGCTGATTGACAGTCTCTGTCCCTCTGCCCGTACGCCCCTGCTTACTATTAATTATTTTAATTATTATTTGCTCGGGTGTGAGCATTAGAGGAAACCATGAAAAAAATATCATTATTAGCGGCATCGATCGCGTTGTCAGCTGCCCCTGTACTCGTTCAATCAGCTTATGCTGCTGAAGCTGAAATTCAAGAAGTGCTAGTTAGTGCTTCTCTTATTCCAATCGCCGCCGATCGGTCGGCTAATGCGATTACTGTGATCGACAGTGAGCAGTTAAGGCTGCGTGCGGCGCTGAGTGTCAGTGATCTATTGCGCGATGTACCTGGCTTAGCAGTTAGCCGTAGCGGTGTGCAGGGATCTGCTACGCAAATCCGTGCACGTGGTAGTGAGGCCAATCATTTATTAGTGCTGATAGATGGTGTTGAGGCCAATGATCCATCCCAGAGCGATGAGCTGAACTGGGGAATATTATCCGCAGATGATATTGAGCGTATTGAGGTTATTCGTGGCCCTCAGAGTTCTATGCGCGGCAGTGATGCTATGGCCGGCGTGGTGAATATTGTTACCCGTGGGGCAGAGCAACCCTTAAGTGCCAAACTGTATACAGAGGCCGGTAGTTTCTCTACTCAGCGTAGTGGTTTTAGCATTGGCGCTACGCAAGGCGATTTAACGGTTCGTTTGGGTGTCAGTGATATTGATACTGATGGCGACAATATCTCTCGCACCGGTGATGAAAAAGATGGTTATGAAAATACCAGTGTCAATCTAAAGGCCGGTTATGTGGCAACTGAGTCATTGACTTTGTCCCTGTCTGCTCGTCAGTCTGACGGTATGAACGAATTCGATGCTGACCAAGATTTTGATGGCTTTGTAGAAGATCAAGATCGTGTTTCTGAATTCCGCCACAGCACAGTGGGTCTACAGGCTAATTATGTATCAGCAGATGGTCGTTGGCAGCATAGAGTGCAATTAGCCCAATCCAAGCATGATAACGAAGCGTTTGCTGATGGTGTCAAGGGCAATGTAACTGCCTCCACTAAAGATCAGTACCAGTATATTGGGTCCATGTTTTGGAATGAGGGTTCGCAGCGCGTTTCCGTTCTAGTCGAGCGTGAAGAGGAGGACTATCGGCAGCGTGGACCTTTGAGTTGGGGTCTAGATCCTAACCAGGATCGTGAGCGTGATACCGATAGTGTTGCTATTGAGTATCGCTCCGATGTATCCGATAGTTTTAGCCTGGCACTCAGCGGTCGTTATGATGACAACTCTGAGTTTGATAGTTCAAATACCTATCGCGTTGAGGCGGTTTATCAGCTCAATGATAATGCCAGACTGCGCGGTGCCTACGGTACTGCGGTTAAAAATCCAACATTCTCAGAGCGCTTTGGTTTCTATACCAACTTTATC
>JASLVT010000117.1 GCA_030741175.1 Porticoccaceae bacterium | reverse complement strand
GCACTATCGTAAATATCTCTGATATGCACGCCCGACAAGCACTAAGCGATCATCCTATTTACACCGTGGCCAAGGCCGGCAATATTGCCATGACCAAATCACTAGCGTTAGATTTGGCACCGGATGTACGGGTTAACAGTGTTGCACCGGGTGCTATCCTGTGGCCCGAGCATGAAGAAGGTGATATCGACAAGCAAGATTCGGTATTAAGCAAGGTGCCCATGGGGCGCTTGGGTACGGAGTTAGACATTGCACAAACAGCCTTCTTTCTCGCGGTGAATGCAACCTATGTGACCGGTCAGACTATTGCCGTGGATGGCGGCAGTTCAAACAGTCTCTAGATACATTAAAACCGGGTGCACTGAAACTAAGTGCACTGAGATAAATTTTTACCGCGCCAAATAAAGTCCACTGGCCACAACTTTTGTTTTGCTTGATCATAGTTTCGCCAATGTTGAGCGAATGACTCTCCGGTGACAGGATGAACCTGATCTCCGGCAATCTCGGCCAACGGCAACAGAACAAACGCATTCTTCAGCACTTCATCGCGAGGCAAGCTAACGCCTCCTAGCTCACCAGCTATATCATCAACGGTAAGAATATCAATATCCAAACTGCGCGGCCCAAATCGCGGCGCAGTGCGATCACGACCATTTTGATCCTCAATCTGCTTTAGTAATTTTGAGATTTCACTGACACCCATCTCGGTATGAATTCCCACTACTAGGTTGTAAAAACTATCTCCTTCAAACCCCACAGCAACGCTCTCATACACCGATGAAATAATCATTTCACCAAAGTTTTCGGCCAAACTATCCAGCGCGTTGCCTATATGCTGATGGCGCTGAATATTACTCCCCAGACTTAAAAAGATTAACGCCATTAAGGACGCTCTCCCCGTTCGATAATAATGCCGACATCCTGGGAATAGCGCAGAGCACCGGGCTTACTGACCCGCAACTTTAACCAGGGTACCGAAAACTCCTCACGAACAATACGTGCGATTTCCTCGGCCATTCTTTCTACCAGCAAAAACTCGCTAGCCTCGATAAAAGCAATCAAACGCTTGGCAATGGACTTGTAATTCAGTGCATATTCAATATCGTCCGTCTCAGCCGCTTGACGAATATCATGAGCCATTTCCAAATCCAGACTGATAGTCTGCTTGACCTCTCGCTCCCAATCATAGATACCAATAATTGTCTCAATACGCAGATCTCTTATATAAACAATATCCATTCTCTTACCCTATTTGTGGCCTTATAAGCTTGGCAATTGATCTAATGGCCAACGTGGCGTCGCACTGATGGCTAAATCATTGTATTGCCCTGCTACTAATCGCTGACAACCCGCATACGCAATCATCGCACCATTATCAGTACAAAATTCATGGCGCGCATAAAAAACTTCGGCACCGTCTTTCGCCAGCGCGACTTCAAGTTTCTTCCGCAATCTACTATTAGCGGATACGCCTCCAGCAATCACCAGCGTTTTCATACCGGTTTGTTGCAGTGCTCGACGACACTTAATCACCAAGGTATCGACGACTGCCTCCTGAAAACCGGCACAGATATCCAATATGGTTTGATTATCGGGTAGCACATCGCTACCGCGGTGCTCATCAATTAAGTTGCGGGTGAATGTTTTCAGGCCGGAAAAACTAAAATCTAAACCCGGCCTATCGGTCATGGGCCGGGGGAAGCTAAAACGATCAATTTGACCTCGATCAGCCATGGCAGCTAAGACTGGGCCACCTGGATAGTCCAAATCAAGCATTTTGGCGGTCTTATCAAATGCTTCTCCCGCGGCATCATCCAGAGACTCACCCAACAGCTGGTAGTCACCAATAGCTTTAACCGAGACCAGTTGGGTATGCCCGCCAGACACCAGAAGTGCGACAAATGGGAAGTCGGGAGGGTTATCCTCAAGCATGGGGGCCAATAGGTGGCCCTCCATATGATGAACGCCAATCACCGGAATATTCAAGGCAAAGCCCAAGGCAGTGGCCATAGCGCCTCCGACCATTAGTGCACCCATCAGGCCCGGACCTGAAGTATAAGCGATCCCCTGGATATCCGACTTGGCTATATCGGCATCGGCCAACACCTTATTTAGCAGGGGGATAATCTTGCGTACATGATCTCTAGAGGCCAATTCAGGAACAACACCACCGAATTGCGCATGCAATTTCACCTGCGAATAAAGGCAATGGGCAAGCAGACCTCGCTGACTATCATAGATAGCCAACCCAGTTTCGTCACAAGATGTTTCTATACCCAGTACAAGCATTACCAACCAATTCCAGAACTTACTCAGGGCGACCACTTTAAACCCTCTGTCGCCATCTGTGAACCTGTAGTTTAGTAGCGGCCTAAATCTGTAAAAAAGCAGCTAAAAAACTTTGCAAGACCTGCTGTAAGTGGGTAGACTACGCGCCCTTACGGAGTCGAGCACAGAATAGTCTGTGTGGACGGTAACTCACTACAGGATTAAGCATTTATGCCAAGCGTTCGAATCAAAGAAAACGAGCCTTTTGACGTAGCATTACGTCGCTTTAAACGTTCCTGCGAAAAAGCCGGTATTTTGGCCAAAGTTCGCAGCTGTGAATTCTATGAGAAGCCCACTTGGGAGCGTAAACGCAAAGCTGCGGCTGCTGTGAAGCGCAACCAGAAGAAAGTATCTCGCGAATCACGCAAGTTTACTCGACTCTACTAAGCACTGCTCTCAGTTCAGAGCTTATGTGCAATGAGTCAAAACAAAGAGCGCCAATGGCGCTTTTTGTGTTTCTGCCGGGTGCTAAAGTAGCTTCGATATCGCTCACCTAGTTAACCCTCTCAATCAGTGGAGACTATCTATGTCGATGAAACAAACCATTCAAAATGCGATGAAAGATGCCATGCGAGCCAAAGACAAAGTTCGTCTTAGCGCCATCCGTCTGATTCAGGCAGAATTCAAACGTATCGAAGTAGATGAACGCATCGAAATCGATGATGCACGGGCTCTCGCTGTTTTGGACAAAATGGTTAAGCAGCGCCGAGACTCTATCAGCCAGTATGAGGCTGCGGGTCGTCAGGAGCTCGCAGATGTCGAAATCGCCGAAATTGCCGTAATTCAGGACTTTCTGCCCGCCGCCCTCAGCGATGAGGAGATAAGCGCAATGATACAAGCTGCCATAGAACAGACTGGCGCCACCTCCATGGCCGACATGGGCAAGGTGATGGGTATCATCAAACCACAGATCCAAGGCCGAGCTGATGCCGGTGCTGTCAGCGGTTTAGTAAAAGCATCACTGTCATCCTAAGTCACTGACAATCGCAATCTGCGGTTAAATTTATCGAGCTAAGGCGTTACACTGCCCAACACAGATTCATAACTTGTAACGCCCATGGCTGGATTGATTCCTCAAACCTTTATTGATGATCTGCTCGACCGCGTCGATATAGTCGATGTGGTTAACAGTCGTGTGCAACTTAAAAAAGCCGGCAAGAACTACAAGGCCTGTTGCCCCTTTCATGAGGAAAAAACCCCCTCTTTCACTGTTGCGCAGGATAAACAGTTCTATTACTGCTTTGGCTGTGGCGCAGGCGGCAATGCCCTCGGCTTCATCATGGATTTTGATCGTATTGATTTTCTACCTGCGGTAGAAATGCTGGCCAAAAATGTCGGTATGGAAATACCCAGAGAGGCCGCTCCCGATCGGGCGGTGAGCCAGCAAAAGGATAACCTGTACTCCGTTCTAAGCGAATCTGGTCAGTACTTTCGTCAGCAACTGCGGGTTCATCAAGCCGCCAGCAACGCGGTAGATTATCTCAAGGGGCGCGGTCTCAGTGGTGAAATAGCAGCGAAATTTGGTCTCGGCTACGCACCACCGGGATGGGACAATCTCCTGAGTAGTGTGGGTACAGAGCCAGCGCGGATAACACTGCTAGAGGACTCCGGCATGTTAATCTCCAAGCCGGAAGAGAAAAAACAATACGATCGCTTCCGCCATCGAATTATGTTCCCCATTCGCGACCAACGCGGTCGTACCATTGGCTTTGGCGGCCGCGTACTCGATGACAGCACACCCAAGTACCTCAATTCGCCAGAAACACCAGTATTTCACAAGGGTCGAGAGCTTTATGGCCTCTATGAGGCGCGCCAAGCGTTAAAAGAAATCCCCTGTCTTATTATGGTTGAGGGCTATATGGATGTTATTGCGCTAGCGCAATACGGAATTAACAACGCTGTGGCAACATTGGGTACAGCGCTAACCGAAAATCACCTACAAAAGCTGTTTCGCTATACCTCAGAACTAGTATTTTGCTTTGATGGCGATAGCGCTGGCATACGAGCCGCTGCTCGCGCACTTGAGATCGCATTGCCTGAGATGCGAGATGGTGTATCTGCTAAATTTTTGTTTCTACCCGATGGTGAAGATCCGGACAGCATGGTGCGGAAAATGGGCACCGAGGAATTTCAAAAGCTTGTCGACCGGTCACAACCACTATCAGAATTTTTGTTCGCCCAACTCAGCGAAGGGATAGACTACAGTACCGCCGACGGCAAAGCGAAACTAAGCAAAGTTTGTGCACCGCAGATTAACCGGATACCCCAAGGCGTGTTTCGCCAACTGATGCTCGAGGAGTTATCTCGACGCACAGGTATTAGTGCCGACAATCTGCGCGATTATGTTGCAACGCATAAGCCGCCAGAACAGAGAGCTAGCTATGAATCCTCTGGCAGGTCAGCCAATAAGAGCACCGATGAGCCAGTGCAATATACTAATAATGATCTGAATCAGCATGAACAGACGGGTGGTATCCATGCTGGCATGGAATATGAGCCCTTCCCTGATCTAGAAAGCACAAAAGTCAGCAAAATCCGCTTGTCTCCGGTTAAATTTCTTACCGCGCTACTGCTCAACCATCCACAACTGGCGGAACATGCCGAGGATATAGACCTGCTCGACACTTCTGATGATACGGATATGAAGCTGTTCCTGCGAGTACTCAAGTTAGTGCGAGAGAATCCCCACTACAAGCCGTCACATATCTTTGCCTACTGGCTGGGTACCCACGGCAATCAAAATGAAACCAAAGCTCTGCA
>JASLVT010000116.1 GCA_030741175.1 Porticoccaceae bacterium | reverse complement strand
AAAAACCGTTTGTGCTGTACCAGAGCAGCGACTAAAGATGGCAGTGCGAGCTCGAGAATTAGCTAAAAACAACGCTGCCGAGAGGGTAGCACAGGTGTGTTTGGAGGTCGGGTATGAGCAATGATGCAAATTTTCGAATACCCGAAATGCGCCGCATTCGTCGTATTCACTTTGTCGGTATAGGTGGTAGCGGTATGTCTGGCATTGCCGAGGTTCTGCTCAATCAGGGCTACGAAATCAGTGGCTCAGATATCAGTGCCAGTCCGACTGTTCGACGTTTAACCGAGGCGGGCGCCGAGGTATTTCTCGGTCACAGTGCCAGTAATATCGAGGGTGCCGATGTGGTGGTTAAGTCCTCGGCAGTGACTATTGAGAATCCAGAGATTGCCAGTGCTCGAGAGCAGGGTATCCCGGTGGTACGACGTGCCGAGATGCTCGCTGAACTGATGCGTTATCGTCATGGTATTGCCATCGCTGGTACGCACGGCAAGACTACAACTACAAGCCTAATTACCGCTATTTTGGCTGAGGATGGTCGCGACCCAACTTTTGTGGTGGGTGGTAGGGTAAACAGTGTGGGTACCAATGCCAAGTTAGGCGGCAGTCGCTACCTAGTGGCGGAGGCAGACGAAAGCGATGCATCGTTCTTGCATCTGCAGCCAATGGTGTCTGTGGTTACCAATATCGAAGCAGATCATATGGAAACCTATGGGTTTGATTTTGAGGTAATGAAAAAAACCTATATTGAATTTCTACACAACCTCCCTTTTTATGGTCTTGCCGTACTCTGTGTTGATGACGAGGTTATTCGCGAATTATTGGTTGATGTGGCTAGACCCATGCTGACCTATGGTTTTAGTGAAGATGCCGCCTATCGATTGCGAGATCTAGTGTTGGATAAACGTGAATGCCATTTCGTTATCGACCGTCCTGATAATAAAGCGTCACTCAGTATCAAACTCAATATTCCTGGTCGACATAATGCACTCAATGCGGCGGCGGCGATTGCTGTGGCTACTGATGAGGGTATTTCTGATAGGGCAATCATTGCAGGTCTAGAGGGCTTTTCTGGAGTTGGTCGACGCTTTGAAATTGTGGGTGAGTATCAGGTCAATCAGGGTTCGGCTATGTTGGTCGATGACTATGGTCACCACCCAACAGAGGTAAAAGCAACCATTGCAGCGGTGCGCGAAGGTTGGCCAGATAAGCGTTTAGTCATGATATTCCAGCCTCATCGTTACAGCCGCACAAGGGATCTGTATGAAGACTTTGTGCAGGTACTATCGCAAGTGGATGTGCTGTTGGTACTCGATGTTTATGCTGCTGGTGAGGAACCTATTGCTGGGGCTGGTAGTAAAAATCTGTGCGGTAGTATTCGCCAGCGTGGTGGCATTGATCCGATTTATGTCGAACAAATTGAGGATGTGCCCAACTTGTTGGCTGATCTGGTATGCGGTGGCGATCTGGTCATGACTCAGGGTGCTGGCAGTGTAAGTAAATTAGTCGCTATGTTGGCTGCCAGCAAGTTGCAGAAGGAGGTCGCTGAATGACTCATTCTGTCGCACAGTTCGGTCGCGTTGGTCTGCTCTATGGTGGCCAATCATCAGAGCGGGAAATTTCTTTGATGAGTGGTGCTGCCGTTCATCAGGCAATGCTTAATCTTGGTATTGATGTAGTCGCCATCGATGCCGGTGCAGACCTATTACAGGCGCTACCTGCTCATCATTTAGATCGCGTGTTTATCGCCTTGCATGGTCCCGGTGGTGAAGATGGTACTTTGCAAGGAGCCCTAGAATACCTAGAGCTACCTTACACTGGTAGTGGTGTGTTGGCCTCGGCTCTGGCTATGGATAAATTGCGCTGTAAGCAGATGTGGCAGGGCATTGGCCTGCCTACGGCAGATTTTGCCATCCTTGAAGAGCAGTCGGATTGGACTGTAATCATGCGTCAACTCGGTGGCAAGGCGATGGTCAAGCCGGCCTGCGAAGGCTCTAGCATTGGCATGAGTCGAGCCGACACTCCGGAGCAACTTGAATCGGCCTGGGTTGAGGCGGCGAAATATGCTACCACCGTGATTGCAGAACCGTTAATGGAGGGTGAGGAATATACCGTCGCCATATTGGGTGAGCGCGTATTGCCCTCAGTTCGCATCCAATCGAATGACGTCTTTTATGACTATCAAGCTAAGTACTTTAGTGATCAAACGCAGTATTTCTGTCCTGCGGGTCTGTCAGATGAGCGTGAGCATGAGTTGCGCGATTTGGCCCTGCAAGCATTTAAAACTGTGGGGTGCTCTGGTTGGGGCCGTGTCGACGTGATGGTCGATGCTGACAATAAATTCCAGTTATTAGAGGTTAATACGGTGCCGGGTATGACTAGCCATAGTTTGGTGCCTATGGCGGCGAAGGCTGCGGGTCTCGATTTCGATCAGTTGGTGTTGGCAATACTGGAGACTTCAGTCTGATGGCTACTCAAAATCGCCGCGGTGCTAATCGCCAACAAGATGCTGATAAAGGTCGTATTGATCGCGTGATTGATAGCATATCGAGATTGCTGTTGCTGTCTTTGGTTATGGCAGGCATTTATGGCGTCACCATATTGTTTCAAGCGGTGAATAAGCCAGTGACTGAAATTGTGGTGTCGGGAGAATTGACTTATATGCATCAACAAGAACTGGTTGATCTTGTTAGCGCTGAAATTGATGGTGGATTCGTAACTATCGATTTGAATGTGTTGCGACAACAATTACAGCGTCATCCTTGGGTGGATTCAGCCAGTATTCGCCGTCAGTGGCCTTCGACACTCAGTGTGACCGTGGTTGAGGAAGTTCCCATTGCTCGTTGGGGTGAAGCAGGCTTTCTTAATCGCTTGGGTGAGCAACTAGATATTGTCGATAACAGCGCTCTGGAGAATCTACCGGTATTGCGGGCACAGTATGGCAGCTCTCAAGAGATGATGGACAGCTATCAGATGTTGGCAGCGTTATTCCTGCCGACAGGACTAAAGCTAGCAGAATTACAGCGCGATAATCTCGGTGTCTGGCGGATTGAGACCGTCAGAGGTATTGAATTGGTATTAGGTAGAGACCAACTGGCCGAAAAAATTAAACGCTTGGCTCTGGCGTGGCATTCAGGGCTGCAAAACGAATTACATAACATTGAAACCATAGATCTGCGTTATCCCAATGGATTAGCCGTTGCTTGGAAGGACAGCTTATTAATTGATGCGCAGCAAGACAAAAGGGCAAATACTGACTTGTCTGTAAAAGGTTAACAGCGAGCAGTTGAGGATAAATTATGGCTAGTGCAAATGAAGAAAATATGATTGTTGCATTGGATATTGGCACATCTAAGGTGGTGGCGATTGTTGGTGCGGTTAGCTCAAATGGTGAGCTTGAAATAGTCGGTACCGGAATGCATTCATCCTCAGGGTTGAAGAAAGGGGTAGTGGTCAATATCGAAGCAACGGTGAATTCAATTCAGCGGGCGATTGAGGAAGCCGAATTGATGGCTGGTTGTTCGATTCATTCTGTCTATGCCGGTATTGCGGGCAGTCACATTCGCAGTCTCAATTCTCACGGCATTGTGGCTATTCGCGATCGCGAAGTGCAGTCCCTGGACGTAGATCGTGTGATAGACGCTGCTAGAGCTGTTGCGATCCCTGCCGATCAAGAAATTCTGCATGTTTTACCTCAGGAATACATTATCGATGAGCAGGAAGGTGTGCACGAGCCTATAGGTATGTCAGGCGTGCGTTTGGAAGCAAAGGTGCATTTAGTTACCTGTGCCGCCAATGCCGCTCAAAACATCAAAAAGTGTATCCGTCGCTGTGGTTTGGAGGTAGATGAGGTCGTGCTGGAGCAACTCGCTTCAAGTCATGCCGTGCTCACTGAGGACGAAAAGCAACTGGGTGTTGCTCTGGTCGATATCGGCGGTGGCACAACCGATATAGCAATCTTCACTGAAGGTGCTATCCGTCACACTGGCGTTATTCCAATTGCCGGTGATCAGGTGACCAATGATATTGCTATGGCGTTGCGAACTCCGACACCTCATGCCGAGGATTTAAAAATTAAATATGCCTGTGCATTAGCTAAATTAGCGCGACCTGAAGAAACAGTGAAAGTGCCCAGTGTCGGTGATAGAGAGGCACGGGATATGTCGCGACAGTTGCTAGCAGAGGTGGTGGAGCCAAGATATGACGAGCTTTTCACTTTGGTTCAAGCTGAGTTACGTCGCAGTGGTTTTGAGGAATTATTAGCGGCGGGTGTGGTGCTTACTGGTGGTACATCAAAAATGGAAGGTGTCACCGAATTAGCTGAAGAAATATTCCATTTGCCTGTGCGCATTGGTGCGCCGGCTAATGTAAAAGGTTTGTCGGATATTGTGAATAATCCAATTTATTCAACAGGTGTTGGCTTATTGCACTTTGGCGTTGACCAGCAACGCAAAGAGGGCTTTGACGACAACGGCAAAGGGGCAACAGATAGCGTTTTGAACCGAATTAAGGAATGGTTTCAAGGCGGTTTGTAAGGGTCACGGAAGACAAGAGTGACTGGAATCTTTTAATTGTGAGGCGCAAATAAGGGGAAACCTATGTTCGAACTAGTAGACAGCATTCCGAAGAATGCAGAAATCAAAGTAATTGGTGTTGGGGGCGGCGGCGGAAACGCGGTACGCCATATGATTGAGAGTAATATTGATGGTGTGCACTTTATTTGTGCTAACACCGATGCTCAATCGCTAAATAAACTCGATAAAGCCACTGTCCTTCAATTAGGGGAAACTCTTACTAAAGGATTGGGCGCAGGGGCCAATCCAGAGGTAGGTCGCCAAGCCGCGATGGAGGATAAAGAGCGTATCGCACAGGTGCTTGAGGGTGCTGATATGGTGTTTATTACCGCTGGAATGGGTGGTGGCACGGGAACTGGCGCGGCGCCGGTGATCGCTGAGGTAGCCAAGCAAATGGGTATTTTGACCGTCGGTGTGGTTACTCGCCCGTTTGAGTTTGAAGGTGGTAAGCGCATGACAATTGCCGATGCTGGTATTGCCGCCCTAAAAGAGCGTGTTGACTCGCTGATCATTGTGCCCAA
>JASLVT010000115.1 GCA_030741175.1 Porticoccaceae bacterium | reverse complement strand
ACTTCCTTTATCCCGAGCATAGATAAGCGGCAACGTCATCTTGCCCTCAGCAAGATCATCACCAACATTTTTACCTGTTAAGCTGACATCCCCCTGATAATCTAGAACATCATCCGCAATTTGGAAAGCCATGCCCAGATGCTTGCCATAACTGGCCATGGCCGATCGACCAGCACCAGCAAGCATTCCTCCAGCCTCAGCAGCGGCTTCAAATAACTTTGCCGTTTTGCGATAAATCACCTGTAAATAAACATCTTCACTGATATCAGCATTACCGGCATTGGCTAACTGCTGCACTTCACCTTCGGAAATAACATTAGTCGCATTGGCCATAAGGCTCATGATCGCCATATCGTTGATATCGACAAGCATTTGAAAAGCACGAGAGTAGATAAAATCACCCACCAGCACACTGGGCGCATTTCCCCATTGAGCATTGGCCGTAATACGTCCACGACGGAGCTTTGACACATCGACAACATCATCATGCAGCAGTGTTGCGGTATGAATGAACTCAATCACAGCAGCGAGCTGAATATGTTGGGAACCAGAGTAGTTGTTGGCTAAGGCACTCAGCAAGACCACTACCGGCCGCACTCGTTTACCGCCAGAATCAACAATATATTGGCCGATATTTTCTACCAACCCAACATCAGATTGAAGCTGATCAACAATTAACTCATTGACAGCGGAGAAGTCTTTTTCAACAGCGCGGTGAAAGGACAGCATGGAATCGAGTATATTACCAGTTATTAGCCTCGCGGCATGCTAGGCAGAGCTTGCTTCACTGTCAACCACTATATCGCCAAATATCGCCCGTTGAGCTTTTAATACTACGTAAAAAGTTGAAGCAAAATACATTACTGGGTACGATGCGCCCCTTCTATCCTAATCAAACGGGCATATATGTCTTTTTCACCGAAATCCTCGTATTCCAAAGAAGAACTCTTAGCTAGTAGTCGTGGTGAGTTATTCGGCCCCGGCAATGCCAAACTTCCAGCGCCAAATATGTTAATGATTGATCGTATCATTGAAATCAACAACTCAGGTGGTAAACATGGTCTCGGGCAAATCGTTGCCGAAATCGATATTACACCCGATATGTGGTTCTTCGATTGTCATTTTGAGGGTGATCCAGTCATGCCCGGCTGCCTTGGTCTTGATGCGCTATGGCAACTGGTCGGTTTTTTTCTGGTATGGAACGGTAACTCGGGCCGTGGTCGTGCGCTTGGCGCCGGCAATGTTAAGTTTTTTGGCCAAATCCTGCCCACTGCTAAAAAAGTCACCTACAAGCTTGACCTTACTCGGCTTATTCAACGCAAATTAGTCATGGGTATCGCTGATGGCTCAGTCGAGGTGGACGGACGCGAGATATATACCGCTAAAGATCTGAAAGTAGGGTTGTTCGAAAGCACCGATAACTTTTAAAATTTATAGCTCCAATACAACTTATTAGAGGATTATCAATGAGGCGCGCAGTTATTACAGGTCTGGGTATTGTGTCCTGTCTGGGCAATGATCGGCAGACCGTAACTAAGTCTTTGCAAGAGGGAATTTCGGGTATCAGATATCGTGAAGATTTTGCTGAAATGGGACTTCGCTGCAACGTTGGTGCTGTGCTGGATATTGATCCCAAGGATCATATAGACCGCAAAGTGTTGCGCTTTATGGGGCCATCAGCGTCCTATGCCTATATAGCAACCGATCGAGCGATTGCCGATGCCGGCTTAACCGAAGAGATGGTATCAAACCCACGCACTGGCTTGATTATGGGCTCTGGTGGCGTGTCTGGGGAAATGTTCACCGAATCAATTGATGTCATGCGTGAGCGTGGCATTAAGCGCGCTGGACCGTACCGTGTGACACAGATTATGGCCAGTACAGTATCCGCCTGTGTTGCTACACCTTTTAAAATTAAGGGCGTCAACTACAGCTTAGCCTCTGCCTGTGCTACCAGTGCGCATTGCATTGGTCATGCGCTTGAGCTCATTCAGCTTGGCAAGCAAGATATTTTATTAGCCGGTGGTTCAGAGGATATGCACTGGTCAATGGCAGGTATGTTTGATGCGATGGGCGCGCTCACCAGCAACTATAATGACAGACCAGAAATCGCTTCAAGAGCCTATGATGCAGATCGCGACGGTTTTGCCCCTGGGTTAGGTGCTGGAACTGTTGTTGTCGAAGAGCTTGAGCATGCATTAGCACGGGGCGCTAATATTATTTGTGAAATTACTGGCTATGGTGCCACCTCAGATGGTGCGGATATGGTCGCTCCCTCTGGTGAGGGCGCAGAACGCTGCATGCAGATGGCCATGGCAACTGCTTCAGGGCCCATCGATTATATTAATACCCATGGTACTAGTACACCCGTGGGTGATATTGCAGAACTGGGTGCCATACGCAACACCTTCGGCGACAACTGTCCAGATATCAGTTCCACCAAATCGCTTTCAGGTCACAGCTTGGGCGCTGCTGGCGTCCACGAAGCTATTTACTGCATGCTTATGATGGAGAATAATTTTGTCGCTGGGTCAGCCCATATCGACAATCTTGATGAACATGCACAGGCGTTACCTATCCTTTTACAAACCAAAGACACAACGTTAAATCGAGTAATGTCTAATAGCTTTGGCTTTGGCGGCACCAATGCCACATTGGTGATGGAACGCTACAGCGGATAATTGAATAGAGGTTTTACCTCGAAATAAAAAAGGCGGCAATAGCCGCCTTTTTTGTGTCACCAGTCGTACTTACAGCGCAGCCAAAATGGCCTCAGCACTTGAGCTCTCCAAGGCACCGGCATCAACGTTTAATAAAGTCACCACGCCATCATCAACTACCATAGCAAAACGCTGGCTGCGCGAACCCATGCCGAAACCAGAGCCATCTAATACCAGGCCTAATGCTTCGGTGAATGTTCCGTTACCATCGGCAAGCATTTGGATATGCTCAGCGTTAGCTGACTGACCCCATGCATGCATCACAAACACATCGTTAACGGACATACAGGCCACGGTATCAACGCCCTTAGCCTTAATATCATCGACGTGAACCACGAATCCCGGCAGATGAGCAGCCGAGCATGTCGGTGTAAATGCCCCAGGAACGGCAAAAAGCACAACTTTTTTACCGGTAAAAAGGTCTTGTGTGCTAAGCCCCGTTGGACCCTCTACACCCATCACTGTAAACATACCCTCGGGAATTTTATCCCCCACTTGAATTGTCATATTCACCTCTAATTATGTGTTTCATTTATTCATCTAATTCTGTCAATAACAACCTTGGTGCAAACTAGAAAGGAATCTCGTCATCACCAAAAGATGCCGATGGTGCTTGTTGCTGAGGAGCCTGTTGTGGTTGTTGTGGCGGCTGGGATTGGGATGCAGATTGCTGCGAATAATCACCCATTCCGCCTGCCTGTTGTCCACCTCGGCTATCCAACATCTGCATTTCACTAGCAACAATCTCGGTGGTGTAGCGATCTTGGCCATCTTGACCCTGCCACTTGCGTGTTCTCAAGGACCCCTCAATATACAGCTTGGAGCCCTTCTTAACATATTCACCAGCAATCTCTGCTAGGCGGTTAAAAAATACCACACGGTGCCATTCAGTGCGCTCTTGCTGCTCACCAGTGTTTTTGTCTTTCCAAGACTCAGATGTCGCAATACTAAGATTGGTGACAGCGCCGCCAGAGGGCATAAAGCGTGTCTCTGGATCCTGACCACAGTTTCCTACAATAATGACTTTGTTGACTCCGCGTGCCATTTGATTCCCCTGTTCAATACTAATTTACGTTTAATTGAGATACGGTTGCAAGCTAGCCATATCAACAACGCGCTTATCGACCTTGATATAGACTAATGGCTCACCTTCAACCATGAGTATATCTTCTACACCCTTGGTAGATGAAATTATTTTTGCAAAATCCTCTATATCTCGGTCACCAATTTGCAACACTACTGTCTGCAACGGTCGCGGAGCCTCTAATCTCAACGCTACGAGCAACCATACTAACGATATAACACCGACCACTAGGAAGAGACCGTCAACACCAAAGTATTGCAAACTCCATCCACCTAGCGCACCGCCAGCAAAAGCACCTAGAAATTGACTTGTTGAATAAAGACCCATCGCGGTGCCACGACTACCAGCGGGACAGGCCTTGCTCAACCACGACGGCAGTGACGCCTCAAGAAGATTAAAGGCAGCAAAAAAAGCCAGCAACATCAATGGAGTCAATATCAAACTGCGTTGCCAACCTAACACCAAGCTAGAAACTGCTAACAGCGCCACTGCCACACAGACACTGAATTTTTGCTGCTGGCGCTTTTCTCCTATTACCATCATCGGCACCATCAACAGAAAACCACCTCCCAGCAGGACTAAATAAACCCACCACAAGCTATCAGCGCCAAGACCGAGCTCTGTCGCAAGAATATCGGGTATTACGACGAAAGTAGCCATTAGTGCCAGATGCAAGACAAAAATACTAAAATTTAGTCGCATCAAGTTGGGCTCTCTTAAAAGAACGCCAACTTGATTGATATCAGCCAAGGCTTCACGGTTTCGCTGCACTTGAATGCTATTAGGGACAAACAATAGAAATATCAGTATGCCGAGCATACCCAGTAATGCCGTCAACCAAAAGATGCCTGACAATCCCATCGACGACGCCACAACGGGCCCAACAATCATCGCTAAAATAAATGACAGACCGATACTGGCGCCAATCGAAGCCATAGCAACCGTGCGCTTATCCTCTGAAGTAAGATCTGTAACCATTGCCATCAATGTGCTGGCAATAGCGCCCAATCCTTGCAGGCCACGACCCAGCATTAGACCCAGCATCGTATCCGCCATCGCCGCAACAATACTGCCAGCGATAAATAACAATAAGCCGCCAATAATCACCGGTCGACGACCAATTCTGTCAGACAGAAGCCCAAGGGGGATTTGTAATAGCGCCTGAGTCAGGCCATAGGCGCCCAAAGTGAGACCGAGGAGTAATGGCGAAGCGTCGGCATATTGATGCTGGTACAGAGCTAGAACAGGCAACACCATAAATAGACCTAGCATTCTAAATCCATAAAGGCTGGCAAGAGAGGCGATAGCTCGACGCTCAAGAGATGAAAAAGGCGTTGGCAATTGGGTAGATTCG
>JASLVT010000114.1 GCA_030741175.1 Porticoccaceae bacterium | reverse complement strand
GGAGATGTTTGCTATTACCAAGATTGACCCTTGGTTTTTAGTCCAGATTGAGGACCTCATTAAGGAAGAGCAGGGTCTTCTGGGCATTGACTTGGCTGATTTGGATAAACAGAGCCTGTACAGACTGAAGCGCAAAGGTTTTTCCGATCGACGCTTGGCCAATATTATTGGACGTTCGGAGAAAGATGTACGAGATCTGCGCTACCAATATGATTTGCATCCGGTCTATAAGCGCGTGGATACCTGTGCTGCTGAGTTCAGTACTGAAACGGCCTATATGTACTCTACCTATGAAGAGGAGTGCGAAGCGCGCCCTAGTGATAGAGACAAGATATTGGTTTTGGGTGGTGGCCCCAACAGAATTGGTCAGGGTATTGAATTTGATTACTGCTGTGTGCATGCCGCGCTGGCAATGCGTGAAGATGGCTATGAAACCATTATGGTCAATTGCAACCCTGAGACAGTATCGACAGATTATGATACCTCCGATCGCTTATTTTTTGAGCCCGTGACGCTCGAGGATGTTTTGGAAATTGTGCGCCTCGAGAACCCCAAAGGCGTGATTGTGCAATTTGGAGGTCAGACGCCGCTGAAATTAGCCCGTGCCCTAGAGGCACAGGGTGTACCTATTGTGGGTACCACGCCTGATGCTATTGATCGAGCTGAAGACCGTGAGCGTTTCCAACAGATGATTCAAAAGCTTGATCTGTTACAACCGTCAAATTCTACTGCGCGCAGTGCTGAGGATGCAGTGGTACTGGCGAGACAGATTGGTTATCCGCTAGTAGTCAGACCGTCCTACGTGCTAGGTGGTCGAGCGATGGAGATCGTCTACAAGGAAGATGAGTTGCGCCATTATATGCAGACAGCGGTAGAGGTATCAGAAGATTCACCGGTGTTATTGGATTTTTTCCTGCCCAATGCCATTGAAATGGATGTGGATGCAGTAAGTGATGGCGAGCAGGTGGTGATTGGCGCGATTATGCAACACATTGAGCAAGCGGGTATTCACTCCGGTGATTCGGCTTGTTCACTACCGCCCTATAGTCTCAGCGAAGAGATTCAAGATCAGATGCGCGATATCTGTAAGAAGATGGCGCGGGAATTGGGAGTTCGCGGTTTGATGAACGTACAGTTGGCTCTGCAGGACGGCAAGATTTATGTGATTGAGGTCAATCCTAGGGCCTCTAGAACCGTACCCTTCGTGTCTAAATGTATCGGCACCTCTCTGGCCAAAGTCGCGGCTCGCTGTATGGTGGGCCAATCGCTCGAGTCGCAGGGCTTTACCAAAGAAATTATTCCACCTTACTTCAGTGTTAAAGAGGCGGTGTTCCCCTTTAATAAATTCCCTGGTATTGACCCAATTTTGGGGCCGGAGATGAAGTCTACTGGTGAAGTGATGGGTGTGGGAGAGACCTTTGCTGAGGCCTATGGTAAGGCAGAGTTGGGTGCTAGTGACGAAATTCCCAGCACAGGTACCGCATTTATAAGTGTTCGCGAGCGCGATAAAGAACAGTTGCCGTTCTTGGCGACTAAGTTGACAAACCTTGGTTTTAAATTGGTCGCCACTAAAGGCACTGCTTCTATTCTTAAGTCCTCTGGTATTGATGTCGAGATGGTCAATAAGGTTAAAGAGGGCAGGCCGCATATTGTAGATATGATCAAGAGTGATAAGATTAACTTGATCATTAATACGACGGAGGGTCGGCAGGCAATTTCTGACTCGTCGACGATCAGATCTAGTGCGGAACAGCACAGGGTTTACTATACGACGACCATGGCAGGTGGCAGTGCAGTCTGTGAAGCATTAGAATTTGGTGGTGACATCAAAGTGCGTAATCTTCAGACATTGCATAAAGGTATTGGCTGATGCAAAAAAATCCAATGACAGTAGAGGGTGAAGCGGCGCTGCGCAAAGAGGTTGACCACCTTATCAAAGTGGTGCGACCGAGCATTATTGAAGCGATTGCGACAGCCCGAGAGCATGGTGATCTCAAGGAGAATGCCGAATACCACGCTGCTCGTGAACAACAAAGTTTTACCGAGGGCCGTATTCAAGATATTGAGGCTAAACTCTCAAACTCACAGATTATTGACATCTCTAAAATTCCCCAAGGTGACCGGGTTATTTTTGGCTCTACAGTGACTATTTTAAATGTAGAGACGGATGAGCAAGTCACCTACCGTATTGTGGGAGACGATGAGGCCAACGTAAAAGAGGGTAAAATATCCTATCAGTCGCCAATTGCTCGCGCTCTAATTAGCAAAGAGATTGGTGATGTGGTGATGGTGAAAACGCCGGGGGGTGATGTGGAATACGAAATCGATGATGTCGTTTATTCCGCCTCCTAGTCAACCAGTCAGCTACTGGCCTGTAACAAAAAGACCATAAGCGCCTTTTGCGCATGTAAACGATTCTCCGCCTCGTCCCATACCACAGAGATAGACTCATCTTCTAATAGCTCCGCAGAGACTTCTTCACCTCTGTGTGCTGGTAGACAATGCATAAACAGTGCACGTTCACCAGCATGGGACATCAATTTGTGGTCAACCTGAAAACCAGAGAACTTGTCTAATCTATCCTGCTGTTCATGCTCTTGCCCCATCGAGGCAAATACATCGGTAGTGACTAAATCAGCACCGGCAACGGCGGTTGCGGGGTCATGAGTGACCATTACGCGATCACCTGCCTCCTTTACCAATGCTTGATCAGGCTCATAACCCTCTGGGCAGGCGATTTGTAATCTAAAATCGAATTGTATGGCGGCATTGATCCACGACTGGCACATATTATTGCCATCGCCAACCCATGCGACAGTTTTGCCGGCAATAGGACCCCGGTGTTCGACAAATGTTTGGATATCAGCCAGTAGCTGGCAAGGGTGGTAGTCATCGGTGAGTGCATTGATCACCGGCACCTTAGAATATTTTGCAAAGCGTTCAACTATGTCGTGTGCAAAGGTTCTGATCATAACAATATCCACCATGCGTGAAATCACCCGGGCGGAATCTTCAATCGGTTCACCGCGGCCCAGCTGCGTATCATTGGGGGATAGGAATAGGGCATCGCCGCCAAGTTGCGCCATGCCGGCTTCAAAAGACACGCGGGTTCTTGTCGATGACTTTTCAAAAATCATGCCGAGGACTTTGCCGGCAAAAATTGGCTCTTGGCGATTTTCATTTCTGGCCGCTTTCATAGAGATAGCCAAATCGATGACTTGGTTGAGTTCATCAGTACTCAGATCACGGAGTGTAAGAAAATGTCTTATAGCCATAATGCTAGTCCTGTTTGAAATCTCTAATCAGTGGCGCAAGGATATCTACCAGTTGGTCCGCTTCATGATCAGTCATAACTAACGGGGGCAACAGTCTGATCACTGAGTCTGCAGTTACATTGATTATAAGGCCATGCTTCATGGCCGTTGCAAATAATGATTTGCAGGGTTTATCGAGCTCAATACCGATCATACAGCCCATGCCACGTATCTCTTTCACATGATCGACACCAGCGAGTGCGTCCCTTAATCCATGCATAATACGGTCGCCAAGCGCTGCAGCGCGTTGCTCTAAACCGTCGTCAATAATGGTATTTACTGTTGCCAGACCTGCGGCACAGGACAATGGATTACCGCCAAAGGTAGACCCGTGATTACCTGGTTGCATAAGTTGTGCTGCATCGCCAGATGCAAGGCAGGCACCAATGGGAACGCCATTGCCGAGACCTTTCGACGTGGTGACAATATCGGGCAAAATACCGCTGTGCTGATAGCAAAAATATTTACCGGTACGGCCATTGCCGGTCTGCACCTCATCGAGCATCAGTAGCCAACCGCGTTGATCACAAAGGGTTCGTAGCTTTTGCAGATAATCAGCATCGGGGACACGAATACCACCTTCGCCCTGAATGGGTTCAACTAAAACAGCGCATATGTCCGCATTATTGTCGCCGATGATTTCCAATGCTTGAATATCGTTATATGGTCCGCGGACAAAGCCACGCACTAGAGGCTCGAATCCAGCCTGAATCTTACGACTACCAGAGGCAGTCAGAGTGGCTAGGGTGCGTCCATGAAAGGCATTGTCCATTACAATTACTGTTGGCAGTTTTATGCCTTTTTTATGACCATGTAGACGTGCCATTTTTATGGCCGCCTCATTGGCTTCGGCACCTGAGTTACCGAAAAAAACATTGGTCATGCCAGAAATATCACGTAGCTTATCGGCTAGATTTTGCTGATTAGGAATACCAAAAAAGTTAGAGCAATGAGTTAGGATTTCAGCCTGCTTTGCAACTGCGGTAGCGATACCCAGGTGCGAATGTCCCAGTCCACAGACGGCAATGCCTGATAGTGCATCAAGGTACTTGCTGCCGCTATCGTCCCATAGCCAACAACCCTGCCCCTTAACCAAGGTGGTTGCTGCGATACCATAGGTATTCATTAGTGAGCTAACAGTCATTTCTCATTCTCTGGCCAATTTGGAATTAAAAAAGGGCAGCTTTGCTGCCCTTTACGGTCGAGATTATAAGAATACCACGCTGTTTTTTCAATTCTCTGCAAAATGTAGAAAGTGGGTTGATGCTGCTCCGAGACTATTTGGCAAAGTAAAAACGCTGCCACATACGTAAACCAAACCAGAGAGAAAAGAACCAGACAAATAACTCGATCCAGTTAGGATTGCTGTTGTAACCCAAGAAACCTTTCAAGAAAACGCCAATATGTCCCTTATCATGCAGTAAATGGGTGTAGCGCTCTTTACCATAAAGGTTATAGCTATAAAAAGCAGGATTATCCGTGGGCTGTAGCGTCTCAACTGGTTCAAGAATACTGTACGGGCGTGAAATTTCTTCTTTTGATTCGAGGCCTACCCATTCAAGGTGATCCCCTTTAACAAGGAACTCTTCCACCTCATGGGTACCGTAGGTCATCATGCCAGTAGCAAAAACCACTAGTAGCAGACTGGTAACTTTGAAATATGTGCGAAGATTGGATTTTTTTCCTTGAACGACCACGGCATAACCAATAATGACCGCGATCAGCAAGCCGGAGAAAAAGCCCACGTAAGAAAACGACTCAGTCATTGAGAAGCTACCCATCAAGAAAATGACGGTTTCAAAGCCCTCACGCAAGATGGCAAAAAAGACAATTAAAAATACTCCCCAACCTGCATTAGCAGCCGCT
>JASLVT010000113.1 GCA_030741175.1 Porticoccaceae bacterium | reverse complement strand
ATAACCAACTCGTACTCCAATGTGGTGTCGTCTTTTTACGGTTCCAAATTTCAGCGCAATATTGAGGAACTGCTGGTGTCACCAACGCCTAACTGGATTATTTTGCTCGGTTATGTAGTTGGTGGTATGAGTCGCGGTCTGGGTGTGGGTGCGATGGTAACGGTGCTATCACTGTACTTTGCCGATTTTAGTTTACACAGTCTGCCAATCACCATTGGTATTGTTCTGATGACCTCATTGATGTTCTCGCTAGCAGGTTTGATCAATGCAATTTTTGCTGGCAGTTTTGATGATATTTCGATTATCCCAACCTTTGTTTTAACACCATTAATCTATCTCGGCGGAGTATTTTATTCCATCGAATTACTTGGTGATTTTTGGGGCTCTGTATCATTGATTAATCCAATCCTCTATATGGTCAATGCCTTCCGCTATGGCATGGTTGGTATTACCGATATCAATATCGCGGTTTCATTTATTATGGTGGGCGTTTTCTCTCTGGTGCTATTTGCCGTTGCTTTAAGACTATTAGAGCGTGGCTCGAGGTTACGCAGCTAATGGCTAATTATTCAGATACGGCACTGGGAAAAGGTACTGTTTACAGCGACCAGTATGATCCAAGCCTGCTATACCCGATTCCGCGCCACAAGGCGCGACAGGCTGAGGTGCCAGTTGCATTTGTCGGTGTTGATCTGTGGACAGCATTTGAAATTTCCTGGTTAAATGCGCAGGGAATGCCGCAGATTGCCATCGGTGAATTTATATTCCCCTGCACCAGCGAGGCGATTGTTGAATCTAAATCGTTTAAGTTATATCTCAATTCATTTATTCAGACGCGGTTTGAATCGAGAGAACAGGTGCATGATCTGTTGGTTGCCGACTTATCTGCCGCTACGCAGGCGTCGGTGGATGTTATTCTGTACGATATTGAAGAATACAATGGCTTAAATCCGATTGCCGAGCCCAAAGGAAGCTGCTTAGATCATCAGCAGGTAACGATAAAGACCTATCAGCCAGATGCGAATTTGCTGTCTGCCGACACTGATCAGATTGTCACAGAAACATTGTATTCACATTTACTCAAAACCAATTGTCCGGTAACTGACCAACCCGACTGGGCATCGGTCTATATTCAATACACTGGACCAGCAATTGATCGAGTGGGGCTGCTTGAATATATTGTATCCCTTCGTCAGCATCAGGATTTTCATGAACAATGTGTGGAAAAGATTTTCGCTGATGTTTTGTCCCATTGTCATTCCACTGAATTGAGTGTCTATGCCCGCTATATGCGCCGTGGCGGATTGGATATTAACCCATTCCGCAGTACCCATCAGACTACCCCGCCTCGCTATCGGCAGGTACGCCAGTAAACTGATCATGCCAGACTGGTTTTAAGAAACTCAGCCAGCCGATGTACGGCCTCATTTTTTTTGCTTTTGCCCGCCGTTACTAAACTGATACCAACATCGCCAAGATCGGGGAAGCGCGTTGAAGTTGGCAGTATTTTAAGGTTCTCAGGCACCGTGCTTCTGGCTAGCACTGTAACCCCTAAGCCTTCCTGAATAGCATATTGAATGCCAGTCAGGTCAGGAATGGTGTAGACAATTTGCCAGGGCTGACTAATCTGGTCGAGCATGGCAATCGCTCTGTGTCGATAAATACAGCCCTGTGCAGCGACAATTAGAGGCAGAACCGGCGCTTTATGGACATTGTGTTCAGTGCTACTAACCCAGACCAATTCATCCATTTTAACCAGTTCATTATTGGTCTCTCGAGGATTGTTTTGCAGGGCAAGAATAAGGTCATGGCTAGCCTTGCCAGCCTTAGATAGCAGCATCTTACTCAGCTCGCAGTTGACCTCTAATGTGACATTGGGATAGGCCTTGGCAAAACGGCTGACAATTTTTGGTAACAGTATGGTGGCAAATTCACTTGGGATGCCAAGGCGCACCTTACCGCTGATACTATTTTTGGAAAACTGACTGAGCGCCAGATCATTGAGTGACAGTATTTGATTGGCATGGCTGTAAAACTGTTCACCGGCTTCAGAGAGTTCTAGATTTTTACCATTACGCACCAACAATGTTTCATCGAGCAATTCCTCTAGGCGCTTTATTTGTAGACTCACAGCCGGTTGTGAGCGACCGAGCATATCTCCCGCCTTGGTGATGCTATTCAGTTGAGCGACGGAGACAAAGGCCCTGAGTAGGTCCATAGGCAGATTTTTCATGGCAACTCTCTGCATTTGTTTTATAAATGCTAGCATTATATCTATTAATTTAACAAATTATATATAAAGCTCTATTATTTGATTTTCGTAGCCCATAAGTTTTTCGCTATGCCTGACAACTGCGATCTTAAGCAAACCTGTTTCTACGACTATCACTTGGCAGCCGGCGGGAAAATGGTGCCATTTGCTGGCTACCAAATGCCGGTGCAATATCCTGATGGCATCATGCAGGAACATCTGCACTGCAGAGAACAGGCCGGCCTGTTCGATGTCTCTCATATGGGGCAGATACTGGTTCAAGGGCAGGGTGCAGTGCAGGGTTTAGAGCGTCTGGTTCCGGTTGATCTAGACGCCCTGGCAATCAATCAACAAACCTATGCCACCTTTACCACTGAGTCCGGTGGTATTTCAGATGATCTTATTATTACTCGCTGGGCAGAAAATAGTTTTTTTCTGGTGGTCAATGCGGCTTGTAAGGTGCAGGATCTCGCGCATCTGCGCCAGCATTTACCCGAACTTGAGATCAACCCTCTTGAGGATCGCCAGCTACTAGCACTGCAGGGGCCGCGAGCTAAAGAGGTTATTGCGGAGCTTGCGCCAGAGGCCAACAGTCTGGTCTTTATGCATGGATGCCATGCCTCTCTCAATGGTATGGACTGTTATATAACGCGATCTGGTTACACCGGTGAGGATGGTTTTGAAATCTCGATAGCGGCATCTGATGGTATTGCCATTGCCGATCTTCTGTTGGCCTACCCCTATGTCTCTTGGATTGGCCTGGGTGCCAGAGATTCATTGCGGCTCGAGGCGGGGCTGTGTTTATTTGGCCATGATATGGACGAACAAACCACTCCGATAGAAGCCAGTATTGCTTGGAGTATTAGTCAGTCCCGCCGTGCTGGCGGCGACAAAGCGGGTGGCTTTCTCGGTGCCGATATTATTCTTGATCAGCTAGGCAATGGTGCGGCTAAAAAGCGCGTTGGTTTTGTGGTGGATGGCCGTGCACCAGTGCGTGAGGGCGCCGATATCGTCGATCAGCAGGGTGCAGTTGTCGGTCAAATTACCAGTGGCGGATTTGGTCCCTCAGTACAGGCACCCATTGCTATGGGCTATGTGCCAACTGAATTGTCAACTGTCGGCACGCAATTACAGGCTATGGTGCGGGGCAAGGCGCGACCGATTACCGTGGCTAAATTACCCTTGGTACAGCAGCGCTATTTTCGTGGTTAATCTGTTTATATGATTGGAGCTTAGTTCATGTTGCAAAAGAAACGCAGTCTCACAGACCTACAAAATCAGACGGAATTTGTCGCTCGGCATATCGGCCCCGGTCAAGATGATCAACAGGCCATGCTGGCCAGTTTGGGTTGCGCTAATCTCGCCGAGCTGACTAAGCAGGTGGTTCCTGAGGCCATCGCGATGACGCAGCCGCTGGATATTATTGATGGCTGTACTGAGGCCCAAGCGCTCGCGGAGTTGCGTGATATCGCCAGTCAAAATCAGCTTTTTAAATCTTTTATCGGACAGGGCTACTACGGCACTATTACGCCCAATGTGATCCAGCGAAATATTCTGGAGAACCCTGCTTGGTACACCGCTTATACGCCATACCAACCAGAAATTTCTCAGGGTCGTTTGGAAGCATTAATCAATTTCCAGACTATGATCACCGATCTCACGGGGATGGAGATGTCGAATGCTTCCATGCTCGATGAGGGTACGGCAGCGGCAGAGGCGATGGCCCTCTGTCAGCGCATGTCGAAATCGAAATCAACACGTTTCTTTGTCGATATTGACTGCCTGCCCCAGACCATTGAGGTAATTAAAACCCGCGCGGAACCGATGGGAATAGAGGTTGAGATCTGTAGTCCCAATGATTTTCGTGGTGAGGCCTTTGGTGCGCTGTTGCAGTATCCAGGGGCCAGCGGCGAAGTGCGTGATTATGCCGAGGTGATTCAGGCAGTTCAGACGCAAAAAGGACTGGTGGTGATGGCGGCAGATATTCTTAGCTTGGTGCTGCTGAAATCACCGGGCGCATTGGGTGCCGATGTTGCCATCGGTACCACACAGCGCTTTGGTGTACCTCTGGGCTTTGGCGGTCCTCACGCTGGTTATATGGCGACCAGAGAGGCCTACAAACGCAACTTGCCGGGACGTCTGGTAGGGCTGTCGCAGGACGCCAATGGTGAGCCTGCGTACCGTCTGGCGCTACAGACCCGTGAGCAACATATTCGTCGTGAAAAAGCCACATCTAATATCTGTACTGCGCAGGTGTTATTGGCCGTTATCGCCAGTATGTATGCAGTCTACCATGGGCCGGAGGGGCTTAAACGTATAGCTCAGCGAGTGCATCTATTGACCTCCGTGTTGGCCGAGGGACTTAAACTCAGTGGCGTATCGATTATCAATCAGAACTGGTTTGATACTTTGACGCTGCATACGGCGGATAAAACAGAGGCAATTATCGCCGCCGCCGAACAACGGCAAATTAATCTTCGACAGATTGATGCCGAGCATCTTGGAGTGTCATTGGATGAGACCACCGCCAACGAGAATATTGTCGCACTGTGGGATATTATTGTTGGTGACCACAGCCTAGAGGTTGAGGCCATTGCAGATCAGCTAGTGGCTACAGTGCCGGTTGATCTGATACGCACAGAGAGTTTCCTGAGTCACCCTACCTTTAGCCAGTATCATTCTGAAACGGAGATGCTGCGTTATTTGCGTAAATTGGCCGATAAAGATATCGCGCTCGATCGGGCAATGATTCCACTGGGCTCTTGCACCATGAAGCTCAATGCAACCGCCGAGATGTTGCCGATTACTTGGCCAGAATTCGCCAATATGCACCCTTTTGCACCAGTGGAACAGACCGCGGGCTACAGAGCTTTAATTGATAATCTGGAATCAATGCTCTGTGCCGCAACAGGCTATGACGCCATGTCATTGCAACCCAATGCAGGCTCTCAAG
>JASLVT010000112.1 GCA_030741175.1 Porticoccaceae bacterium | reverse complement strand
GGCAGGGTTGGCACCACCCGAGCCTATTTTTAAGCTCAATCATCCACCGGTGGCAAAAGCAATGTTGGGCGAAAATTCAGAAATCACCATTGAGTATGAGCGTCCTTGGCGCTCTGATAATGTCACTATGGAGCTCAAAAGCACCAGTGGTATTAAGTTACTTGATGAATCTATTGCACTGGAAGATTTTAAGGGCTCCGTCAAAGTGCGTTACTCTCTGGAAAAAGCTGGCTTAAATAGCATTACCATTAAGGTAAGTGGCGAGCATAAAGGTGAGAGTGTTTCCGGCTCCAGAATGATTTATGTTCGCGCAAAAACACCTTCAACTGGTGATTTGCAGGTTACGGCGCGATAGACGGGCGGCAACCAAGTTATTAGAAAGTCTTAGTCGTAATATTTTGCCTTGATTCTCTGCGCTTATTAAGCGTTTATCGGCCATCTCCCCACCACTTCTCTACTACGTCAGTAGCACAGTGAAAACATATTGCTCTGATAATGAATGTTTGATTATGATGAGTTGGGATTTGAGTTAAATAATGCAATGCCCTGTATCAATCGATATCAACTGATTGCATCGGTATAGATGCACCCATAAAAATAATAAAAAGTTGGTAACACCATGGGAATATTCAGCCAAGCAGCGTGGCAAGTGTCTACCATCCGTGGTACAGAGATTGTATTGGCTGCTGTCTCTGCAATATCAATCCGATCCAATATCAACGTCGCAGATATCAATGTTAATGACGTACAAAGAACATTGCTGAGTCAGGGTGCACGGATACACTGACGAGTAAGAGGCGGTCAAATCATTTCTACTAAAACTAACGTTAATAACTGAGCTTGCCTATGCCATTATCTATATCTTCAGATGTCTTTATTACCTGTGCGGTTACTGGATCTGGCAGCACGCAGGACCGCAGTGACAAAGTACCCCGATCACCCAAGCAAATTGCCGATAGTGCTATTGCCGCCGCCAAAGCCGGTGCTGCGGTGGTTCATTGTCATGTGCGTGATCCAGAGACTGGCGCTCCCTCCAGAGATCCCAAACTGTATCGCGAGCTGACTGAGCGCATTCGTGATGCCGACACTGATGTGGTGTTAAATCTTACCGCCGGTATGGGTGGCGATATGGTGTTTGGGCCGCCATCAGCCCCACTGCCGTTGCAGTCAGGTACAGATATGGGGAGCGCCGAGAGTCGTATGAAACCCATTGCTGACTGCCTGCCGGAAATATGCACACTGGACTGTGGCACCATGAATTTTGCCGAGGCGGACTACGTAATGACTAACACGCCGGGCATGCTGAGAGAGATGGCCGGCATGATGGCCTCACTGGGGGTGAAGCCCGAAATTGAAGTATTTGATACCGGCCATCTATGGTTTGCCAAGCAACTGGCTTCAGAGGGTTTAATTGATGACCCAGTGCTCATTCAGCTGTGTATGGGTATACCTTGGGGTGCACCCAATGATCTCAATACTTATATGGCGATGGTCAATAATATTCCTGACCATTGGCATTGGTCCTCTTTCTCCATGAGTCGAGATCAAATGCCCTATGTTGCCGCCTCCGTATTGGCCGGTGGCAATGTGCGCGTTGGCTTGGAGGACAACTTATGGTTGGAGAAAGGAGTGCTGGCCACCAATGAAGCGTTAGTCAATAAAGCGGCAATTATTATTGAGGCTATGGGTGCCAAATTAATGAGCCCTCAACAGGTACGCGATCAACTGGGCTTGGTCAAGCGGGCACCGCAATGAGCGCCGGTCTTGATCATCAAGATACAAGTAGCACCATGCCGATAACTGTTGCAGTGATAGGTGGCGGTGTAATCGGCGGTGGCTGGGCTGCACGTTTTTTATTGATGGGTTGTGACGTCAATATTTACGACCCAGACTCGGGGGCTGAGCGCAAGATTAATCAAATGCTGGTCAACGCTCGTCGCTCTCTTCCGGGGCTATATGAGCACATGCTGCCCACAGAGGGGGTAATCCAATTTTGCTCGAGTATTGCCGATGCAGTATCCAATGCCAGTTGGATAAGTGAATCTGTTCCTGAGCGTCTAGAAGTTAAGCACAGCACTATTAGTGAAATTCAAAGCCACTGTAATAAAGACGCGATTATCGCTTCCTCTACATCGGGCTTTAAACCGTCGGAATTACAGCATGGCTCATCTAACCCACAACAAATTATCGTCGCCCACCCCTTTAATCCTGTCTACCTTATTCCATTAGTTGAGTTAGTTGGCGAGTCGAAGACCACAGATCAGGCCAGAGCAATACTGTCTCAACTGGGTATGCATCCGTTAGTGGTGCGCAAAGAAATTGATGCCCATATTGCCGACAGGTTACTGGAAGCCGTTTGGCGTGAAAGCCTTTGGCTTGTCAATGATGGTATTGCCAGCACCAGTGAAATTGATGATGCCATCCGCTATGGCTTTGGTTTGCGCTGGGCACAGATGGGGCTCTTTGAGACTTATCGCATGGCTGGGGGCGAAGCGGGCATGGCGCACTTTATGGCACAGTTCGGTCCTGCACTTAAATGGCCATGGACCAAGCTGATGGATGTCCCTGAATTATCAGACCAATTGATTACT
Source organism: Porticoccaceae bacterium (assembly GCA_030741175.1). Lineage (GTDB taxonomy): Bacteria > Pseudomonadota > Gammaproteobacteria > Pseudomonadales > Porticoccaceae > HTCC2207. The sequence continues at coordinate 2,622 of JASLVT010000112.1, read as the reverse complement.
ACTATTGCCGATCAATCCGATAAGCAATCAGGACACTATTCGATCACCGAGTTAGAACATATCCGCGATGATAATCTAGTCGCCATGATGCGCGCGCTAAAACTGAAAGACTGGGGTGCAGGTAATTTGCTTAATAAGGTTGATGTTGGGTTACAGAAAACCAGCGTTAAATCAACCGAGCCACTTTTTGAATGCAATGAGATGCTCACCATTCACCGTGTTATACCCAGCAGTTGGCTCGACTTTAATGGTCACATGAATGATAGCCATTATGCTGAGGTGTTTTCCAAAGCTAGCGATATGATTCTTCGGCGTCTAGGTGCCGATCCTGACTATGTTGCGCGGGGCTACAGTTACTTTACCGTGGATTTGAAAATCGATTATTTAAACGAGTGCCATGCCGGCGATGAAATTACTGTGTTCACCAGTGTCAAACTCGCCGAGGGTAAAAAATTGGATTTGTATCATGAGATGAAAGACCCCTCAGGTAATACAGTTGCTACAGGCGCCCAGTTTTTATTGCATGTCGATCTAACATCACGCAAATCCTGCATGCCAGAAGAGCCTGTGGCGACTGCACTGCGCAATTTTGACCTCAAAAAATAACCACCATTAAAGTGGAGTCATTGCTGTGAATGTATCCAATAAAATCGCTACACCAGATAACCTTTTTTGGCCTCAACGCAATAGCATAGTATCAGCGACCATTATTGATAAGGCGGTGGTATTGCATTGGAATGATGATCAGCAATCGACACTTCACCCAGTCTGGCTAAGGGATAATTGCTGCTGTGAGGAATGCCTTAATCCTGTTACCCGTGAGCACTTGCTTGATCTTCGCGATGTGCCCTTGGATATCAGGCCTAGCTCGGTCGATATTGATGCTGAAGGCGCGTTAGTTGTCTCTTGGTCGGAGGGTCAACACCGTAGCCGCTACAATCCGGATTGGCTGCATGCGCATAGTACTGAAGCGCGCAGTCAACGAGATGATCAAATAAGACAGTGGAGTGCCACCGATCTCTCCGAGCCGCCAAGCCTTGATGCCATTAATGGCGTTGTGACTGATGAGTTGTTATATGAAGCCCTTGTAACAATCCTGCGCTACGGCATGGTCCGCCTGCGTGGCTTGCCGACAGACCCAGCCCAAGTTGAAACTATGGCTCTGCGCATTGGACCGATTCGAGAAACACACTTTAATCGTATCTTTGATGTTATTTCCAAAGCGGACAGTGATACCTTGGCTTACACTAGCCACCATCTGGCGGCTCATACCGATATTCCAACGCGAGAGTCACCCCCAGGCATTCAGCTTCTTCATTGTCGAATCGCTGAGGCTAAAGGGGGGCAAAGTACGCTCACCGATGGCTTTAAAGTGGCTCATGATATCAAGCGGCAATTTCCCGCACATTATAAGACGCTTATCAGCGCAAAGTGGTGTCATGCCAACCGTGCCGGCGCAACCGATTATCGATGGTCAGCGCCAATTATTGGTTTAGATGATCGAGGTGAACCCTTGGAAGTTCGATTATTGCCATTCTCCAGAGCACCTTTACAGGCAGACTATAAAGACATGGATAGTATCTATGCAGCACTGGTTTGTTTTATGGATTTGGTTAATTCTCCGGACTATCAAATAAGCTTTCCATTAGCAGCTGGTGATTTGATTATGTTTGATAACCGTCGCGTATTGCATGGCCGCAGTGAGTTTTATCCCAAGACTGGCGACAGAGCACTCCGCGGTACCTATATTGAGAGAGACGATGTTATGTCAAAGATTCGAGAGTTTGAGCAACTGAGAAGCCGGAGCTCGTAATTGCCAGTCCTTGAATGAAGATACGGAACAGGCAGATGCAATAGCTACGCCAATACCCTGACATTTTAATCTTGACTATATTAGTGCTGATGGAGAGAATCGTGCGCTTGTTGTGGTGAGTCGAGTATGATTTGCCTGATTCAACGGTACATTGATGGGCTAGGATGCAGGTAGATTTCCCGTTTGCCTTGTCTCTAGTGCAAGTTGCAGTGGGAACCAAGGCATGATTGACAGTATCCATAGCGGATTAGCGAGACGAAAAACTGGAAGGTATTTTTAGATGGAAAACGCAATTATTCCCCACGACTATGACACATGGCACCATTGTATTACGGTGGACTGTGGGCTTGAGCTTACTCCGGACTATATTCAGGAGCGCATTTCGTCATTGCAGAATAAGAAAGATTTTCGCACGCAACAATTTGTAAGATTGTATGGACAGCAGCATCGACTCAATGTACTCGCTTGGTTTCAGCGTGCGCAAGCCGCTCTGTAAGCAAATTCATCAATACACAGGATAGAAAAAGGCGCTAGCTATGGCAGATAACGAAATTCAAGCATTATTTGAGCAATGGAATAATGCGCTACAAACTGGTGATCCAAAAAATGTCGTAGCACTCTATGCCAGTGATGCCATTCTCTTGCCGACAGTCTCCAATAAGGTTCGCCATAACCATGCAGAAATTGAAGACTACTTTGTGCATTTTCTAGCCAAAGGGCCGCAGGGAAAAATAGACGAATCCAATGTGCGCCGCTTTGGTGATATTGCGATTAACTCTGGAGTTTATACCTTCACATTTAAAGACGGT
>JASLVT010000111.1 GCA_030741175.1 Porticoccaceae bacterium | reverse complement strand
CACCTCTTGGCGACCCATCTTTAATTCTCGCTCAGTCCAACGACGCAACATATGCTGCCAGTCACCCTGACTGCGTATGTCTTTGCCTACATCTTCCTCACGCAGTTCCGGCGGCAAATCCGACAACAACACTTCGCGTCCTGCCGCCATCACTGTCAACCACCGGCAAATATTTTCTAACTGTCTGACATTACCCGGCCAGGGTAGATTAAACAGAAAGTCCTCTGCCTCTTGGGACAAAATCTTTGGCTCCATATCGAGTTCTTTGGCCGCACGATTAAAAAAGTGCTGCATCAACTGAGGGATATCCTCTCGCCGATCAGATAATTTTGGCAGATGCACCCGAATAACATTGAGTCGGTGAAAAAGATCTTCGCGAAAACGATTTTGCTCTACCAATGCCTCTAGGTCCTGATGAGTCGCAGTGATAATGCGCACATCAACCTTCACTGCAGTGTGGCCACCCACGCGATAAAACTCACCATCAGCTAAAACTCGTAATAGCCTTGTCTGCGCTTCGGGAGGCATGTCGCCTATCTCATCGAGAAATAATGTACCGCCGTCAGACTGTTCAAAACGCCCTGTACGTCGCTCTGCGGCGCCGGTAAAAGCACCTTTCTCATGACCAAACAGCTCTGATTCGATTAAGTCATTAGGGATTGCCGCCATGTTAAGCGCTATAAATTTATTATTACGTCGCGGGCTGTGCTTATGCAGTGCCTGTGCCACCAGTTCCTTACCTGTGCCTGACTCACCATTAATCAGCACGGTGATATTGGAATTCGAGAGTCTGCCAATGGCTCTAAATACTTCCTGCATGGCCGGCGCTTCGCCAATAATTTCTTTGACACCTTGAGGCTCTTCGGCAGGAGCATGCTGTGATCGCTGCTCCTGCGCAAAAGATCTCCCACGCCGCGCCACATCCACCAACTCATCGAGGTCGAAAGGTTTTGGTAAATATTCAAAGGCACCACCCTGATAAGCGGCCACAGCACTGTCTAGATCGGAATGCGCTGTGGTGATAATTACTGGTATATGACGATGATTGGCATGTATTTTCTTTAACAACTCTAAGCCATCAATGCCGGGCATACGGATATCTGAAATAATAATTTCTGGTTCAGCTTTAGTCAGCGCCTTTAGTAATTCGTCGCCGGTTTCAAAGCTGCGCACAGCAATACCGTCTCGCACCAGTGCCTTTTCCATTACCCAACGAAGGGAACGATCATCTTCGGCAATCCAGATTTCTGAAGGATTATTCATATTAAGCCTTTATAGGTAGGTAAATAGAGAAGCAGGTTTGACCTGGTTCTGATTCACATTCGATAATTCCCTGATGTCCATTGACCGCTGTTTGGGCAATGGTCAGTCCTAGCCCCGAGCCTTCGCTTCGACCACTAATCATAGGAAAGAATATTCGCTCTTTAATGTCAGAGGAGATGCCGGGGCCATTGTCAATAATGTCCAGACGACAGGTCACTCTGTGATACTGACCAGCAATGGTAAAACTGCGCTGAACTCGGGTACGAAAAACAATCTGGCGACTGCTTTGAGACACATCCATCAGCGCTTGCATAGCATTGCGGGCAACATTGAGAACAGCTTGGATTAGCTGTTCTCTGTCGCCACTAATTTCTGGAATACTTGGATCATAGTCACGCACCAAAATTAATTTGCCCTGCACTTCTGCTTCGATTAGCGCGGCGACATGCTCGGTCACTTCATGAATGCTCAGGGTGGCAACTTGAGGCAGGTGGTTTGGTCCCAGCAAGCGATCAACTAGGTTGCGCAGACGATCAGCCTCAGTGGTTATAATTTGACAAAGTTCACTGGCCTCACCACCAGCCCCCTGCTCAGCGATTTCCTGATCTAGTAGTTGTGCAGCACCACGAATACCGCCAAGGGGGTTTTTAATTTCATGGGCTAAACCACGAACGAGACTTTTAGAAGTATCATGCACCGATAACAACGCCTCTTCACGGTTAATCTTTAAAAACCGATCGATGGGTTGCATCTCCATTAGCAGCATTTTTTTAGCATTCAGTTCAACGGGGGTAATACTGTAATCCACCTGAGATGAATCAGCCCCGTGAATACTCAGGTACTCGTGTCGGCGAGTATGCGGCCGACCCAACTTAATCGCTTCATGCAGTGCATCAGCAATTGTCCCACTATTGGCAAATAATCCATCGACCGAGGTGCCACAGAGACGTGCACTACTTATCTGCAACAGTGACTCAGCCGCTGGATTAATGTAGTCGATCAGCAATTTATCGCTGAGCAAAAGCACGGCGGTATTTAGATTATCCAATAACAAGCGATGTAACTGGTCGGTGGTCATAGGTCCTACAGCATGTTGGAAACTGAATTTATCAAGCCATCGCTTTAGTAGTAGCAATAACTAGGCCAATTAATTGATCAATTGAGTATCAAAAGATCCCGAGTTATGGGGCCTACAGAGCAACTAAATAATACTGGAGATCAATACACTAGATATTATGCACCATTTTGGTGCATTCAAGGAAGGGGCACTTGTTGGCGGTAATACATTGACCCATATCTGTTACTAAGCCAATAAAAAAGCCCGTCATTTTACAATGACGGGCTTAATCGAGTTTGTGCTACCGCTTGATTAGCAGCTGTAGTACATATCAAACTCTACTGGATGGGTAGTGTGCTCAACACGATACACCTCTTCCATTTTCAGTTCGATGTAAGCGTCGATCATATCATCAGTAAATACACCACCAGACGTGAGGAATTCACGGTCAGCATCTAGTGCATCCAACGCTTCACGCAGGCTTCCAGCAACCTGTGGAATGGCAGCAGCTTCTTCAGCAGGCAGATCATACAAGTCTTTATCTGCAGCATCTCCAGGGTGTAGCTTGTTTTTAACACCATCGATACCAGCCATCAGCATTGCCGCGAACATCAGGTAAGGGTTAGCAGTGGGGTCTCCGAAACGTGCTTCAATACGCTTGCCTTTGGGGCTTGGCACATAAGGAATACGGATTGAAGCAGAGCGGTTACGCGCAGAATAAGCGAGCATTACTGGCGCTTCAAAACCTGGGATCAAACGCTTGTAGGAGTTTGTTGAAGCATTGGCAAAGGCGTTGATCGCTTTCGCATGCTTGATGATACCGCCAATGTAGTACAGAGCCGTATCACTCAGACCTGCATAGCCGTCTCCAGCAAACTGGTTTTCACCGTCTTTCCAGAAAGACTGGTGACAGTGCATACCAGAGCCGTTATCGCCAACGATTGGCTTCGGCATAAAGGTCGCAGTCTTACCATAGGCGTGCGCAACATTGTGAACACAGTACTTGAGGATTTGAACTTGGTCTGCTTTCTTCACGAGAGTATCGAATCGCACACCAATCTCACACTGACCACCTGTGCCTACCTCATGGTGATGCACTTCAACGTCAAGACCCATCTGCTCCATAGCTTCACACATAGCAGCGCGCAGGTCGTGCAGGCTGTCGACTGGTGGTACGGGGAAGTATCCGCCTTTAACGCCGGGACGGTGGCCCATATTGCCATCTGCCAGCTCCATAGAAGAGGTCCAAGCAGCTTCATCTGAGTTGATTTTATAGAAGTTACCGCTCATGTCGGCACCCCATTTGATATCGTCAAAAACGAAGAACTCGGGCTCTGGCCCAAAGAATGCAGTATCACCTAGACCTGTAGATTCTAGGTACTTTTCGGCGCGCTCAGCAATGGAGCGAGGATCACGCTCATAGCCTTGCATAGTAGAGGGCTCAACAATACCACAGCGCAGAATCACTGTTGGCACATCGGTAAATGGATCGAGCACCGCTGTGCTGTCATCAGGCATCAAAATCATGTCTGATTCGTTAATGCCCTTCCAGCCAGCAATTGACGAACCGTCAAACATTTTACCTTCAACAAAAAAATCTTCTCCCACTTCACTTACCGGGATAGAGACGTGCTGCTCTTTACCTTTAGTATCAGTGAAACGAAGATCAACCCAACGCGCTTCGCTATCTTTTATCAGTTTTAGAGTCTTCTCAGACATTTTTTCCTCCACTATGGAATCGTTAATGCTTTATTTACAGAGTCAGCTGGCGCATCGAAACCGAACTGGCTTGGTTACCATTTATTTTTCTCAGCAAATTGAATTGCAATAGTCGTGCCAATGGCTATTAAAACTAACCTAGCCAATGAACCTCGCTGAAAGCCACAGTTCGTCATGGCTAAATCACTGTCGGCCTCTGCAAGCAATTTGCCGGCAAGCAATTTATGCACTACTTTGGTGCTAAACAGGATAAATAGCACCATAATGGTGCAAGAATTATTTTGTTTAGATTTATGCTCTGCTGTATCGCTATAATGCCCACCTCTGATTGATCTGTCACCTTTTAACGCGGCTTTATAATCAAGACTCCAAAAGAGCCCAACAATGACGCAGGCCTTACCATTAATCATTCATCTAGCCAAATTCAAACCGTCTCGCAAATCGAACCCAACGATATATTGATCGATGTGCGACATCCGGCTGAGGTGGAGCAGAGGCCACTGGTGCTGCCGCAAGTTGAATTAATCAATATTCCCTTTTTCAACCTCGAACAGCAGTTTAATAGCCTAGACAAAGCCAGTAGTTATCTTCTGTACTGCGACAAAGGCATTATGAGTCGCTTGCAGGCACAGCTTATGCGTGAGAAGGGATTCAAGCAGGTGGCTATTTTCACTCCAACTACCTAACACTGGCTCAAGCTTAGCTAATAAAGAGAGTATCGCTATCTGAGCGCATACAAACTTTGACGGCAACAATAGCGATTTACTGTTGCACTGTGACCCTTTGTAGCAACCATAAAGGTGATCGGGCAAAAAGATCGGTAGCAGTTCCTGTAGATTCTCGTATAATCGCGGCTTTTTCGCCCTGTGTGGTTATCTTAGGTATCTCCATGTCCATTGAAAATTTGCGCAATATTGCCATCATCGCCCACGTTGACCACGGAAAAACTACGTTAGTCGATAAACTTTTAAGTCAGTCAGGCACGCTTGATCGAAAGGATGTGGGAGCGGAACGCCTGATGGATTCCAACGATCAAGAAAAAGAACGCGGTATTACCATTTTGGCCAAAAATACCGCAATCAATTGGAATGATTACCGCATTAATATAGTTGATACCCCAGGCCACGCCGACTTTGGAGGCGAAGTAGAGCGGGTTCTATCAATGGTCGATTCAGTATTACTACTGGTGGATGCGGTTGACGGCCCCATGCCCCAAACACGCTTCGTCACCTCCAAAGCCT
>JASLVT010000110.1 GCA_030741175.1 Porticoccaceae bacterium | reverse complement strand
CGGCGACACGTCAATACCTATCCTCTATCAAGTCGATGGTATTCGAGATGGCGGTTCTTTTACCACCAGAAGAGTGGTTGCCTCACAGCGAGACAAAGCGATTTTTAATACAGAAATATCCTTCCAAGTGCCAGAAAAAGGGCTTTCTCATCAGATCGATATGCCCTCCTGCCCCGGTCCTGAGGGGCTCGAGGACGATAGTGTGCGCTGGGATAAGATGATGTTATCTCGCTCCGAAGCATCCGCCACAAAAGCTGCACGCCATCGCCCTTCCCTGAGGCCAATGGAAATACGCTCGGTGGTGCCAATCGACTATGAGAACCCAAACTATAGCGAGCCAGAACAGAAATGCTGGATTAAAGCTAATGGCTCCGTTGCCGGACTGACCGCGATAGATGACCAACCAATACATCATGCGATCCTCGCTTATGCTTCAGATTTCAACTTAATGGGGACATCACTACTTCCCCATGCAGTCAATATTATGAATCCAAAATTACAGCCCGCCTCACTAGATCATTGTATTTGGTTTCATGATAGCTTCCGCGTTGATGAGTGGTTGCTCTATGTAATGGATAGCCCTGTATCCAGTCAGGCTAGAGGTCTTAATCGAGGGTCATTTTTTAGTCGCGATGGGCGCTTGGTCGCTAGCACTATCCAAGAGGGATTGATCCGTCTCCGGTCGGACTAATCAGAGGCTAAATACATATACTTTTGTTGTCTGCCAACCACTTTGCGAACATAGCTGCGGGTTTCAGCACGGATATGTCGCTGGGTTAGAAACCGATAAAACTGACGAACCGTCATTTTATTAATACGCGCCACCGCCTTGGTTTTATTACCCTTCCTATCGAGGCTACGCCACAAATTACCGGCGCCACCGTTATAGCTGGAGATAACGGCGTACTGCAGTTTTTTCGGGTGCTTGATACCGGACAAATAGCGCGTCTGCAAAATCTGTAAATAGCCTGCAGCCACCTCAATATTATTTTTGGGTTTATATAGATACGAAGCACTTGGCGTATGTTTATAGCCCTTTATAATCGAAAAATAATCTCGCCCCGCGGTTGTCGATTTTATTTGCATCAAACCCAAAGCGTTTGATCTGGAGCGAGCCAAGGGGTTAAACGAACTCTCAGTTTCCATAATCGCCATCATCAATGGCACAGACACATCATGCTTGCGACCCGCCGCTTGCGCCAGTTGGACATATTTTCCACCGGCAATATCTTTATGCTCGTCGACCATCCTGATGTCGACCCTAAAACGACCATTCCGATTAATAATGCCTCTGGTCAGATACTCGGCAAAAATCTCCGCACTCCAAACATGCTCGATGGGTTTGCCTTTATGATCGACAATCTGTTGCCAGAAAAAAGGTTTGCGAGTTGCATTATTCACCAGACCAAAATCCTGTGCTGTTCTCGCATCAATCACTGATGGATCAATTTGCGTTAACAGCACCTCAACAATAGCATCTCGCAAACGCTCAACAGTAAGCGCCGTGACTGTCACTAATCCAGCGTCGAAATCAATAACCGTACTGCTATCAGCAACGCCAATAAATACCAATACCGACGGCTTTGGGTCAGTACTGTTGTCAGTATCGGGACTTGGCTGAACATTAAAATCCCGCAACACTGCGGCGACATCCTCATCATAGGCATCCAGGTCAACCGCGGCGGCTAATGGCATAAATAAAAGCAAACCTAGCCAAAAACTGTAAAGAAACCTAATCAATCTGGGTTACTCAAATTTTGTAGGCGTAATCAGGGTGCTGCTCCAACATGCCCTGGCGCATACGGCGCATACCTTTCAGCCAGCGATCATAGTCGGCACCTTTGCGCTCGGCATAGGTCGCCAATTCTCCGTGAGGCAAAATCATAAATGTCTCAGATTCCATACCTGAAAGCACCGCGTCTGCCGCTTCCTCTGCTGTCATCATCTGATCTTGTCCCGTAACACCTCGACCTCCCTCTGTCATCGCTGTGGCCACATAGAGCGGACAGACTACCGAGACCTTAATATTGTCATCACCATGGGTAATGGCTAATGACTCGGCAAAACCAAGCGCGGCGGTCTTGGTTGCCGTGTAGGCAGCATCACCAATCTGACACAGCAGAGAAGCGCCGGACGCGACATTGACTAAATAACCGCCACCTCGCTTAATCATCGTCGGAACCACTGCCCGAGCCGCCCACACATGGGCCATAACATTGACATTCCAACTCGTGGTCCAATGTTCATCCGAGGCCGAGGCGGCCATCCAACCGGGGCCATCACCAAAGGAAACTCCAGCGTTGGAAACGAAGATATCAATAGGCCCGAGCTGTTCCTCGGTCTTTTTTACCAGTGCGACAATATCAGCCTCTACACCAACATTGGTCGCCACAGCAATACCATTGATCTGCTCTGCAACCTGCGTTGCTGAAACCACATCTAAATCGGCAACGGCAACTTTGGCTCCGGCTGCGGCAAATTTTTCACATAGTGCACGGCCAATGCCATTGCCACCACCGGTAACAACAACCACCTGATTGTTAAGATTCAATTTGTTTCCCCCAACAGTTTGATAATTTTTTAATCTATTTTTACAGCCTCTAAGGCCGCCCGTATTGGGGCGGGGATAGCGGCGGACTTATTTGTCGTGCGATCGACAAATACATGCGTAAACGTGCCATAGGCAGAGGCAATCGATGCATCCTTTACAAAAATACCAATCGCATACTCAACCGAACTATTGCCCAAACGGTTTACTTTAAAGCCCGCTTCCAACAGTTGTGGATAGGCAACCGGAGACTTGTACTCGCAACTCGACGCCACCACAAAACCAATCACGCCCGCCTGATGAATATCCAAGCCACCCTGCTCGATTAAGTACTGGTTGGCAATCGAATCAAAATAACTGTAATACACCACATTGTTAACATGGCCATAGATATCATTATCCATCCACCTTGTGGTGATGTCGGAAAAATATTTATACCCTTGCCGCTGATCTGCATCTGCCATGGTTAAAATGCCTCGTGATAAATCGCCAGCGCATCTTTTAGGCTGACCTCTCTTGGATTATTAATTAATAACCTTTGCTGCAACATCGCTTCTTCGGCTAGCTTAGGTAAATCATTTTTATCGATATCTAGTTGTTGCAATGAAGTCGGCAAACCCAGATCTGCCGCTAGCGCCAAAAAGTGATCTGCCAGTAACTCTGTCACCGCCACAGCATCCTCTGGTAATGTCCTACCGGGTAAAATAATAGGCGCTAGCTGAGCATAAAGCGCAGCACCATGGCTGGCATTAAATCGCAATACATGAGGCAGAACCAATGAATTACTCAAGCCATGAGGAATATGATAATTACCACCCAACGGATAGGCCAACGCATGGACTGCAGCAACAGGAGCATTGGCAAAGGCCTGACCGGCGAGCATCGCGCCCAGCAACATAGCACTGCGCGCTTCAATGTTATCGCCCTGCTTTACCGCGATTTCAAGATTACCTGTCATCAATCGCAATGCCTCACAGGCCAGCATATCGGATAACGGATTTTTTAAACGCTTGCTGGTAAATGCTTCGATAGCGTGGACCATTGCATCAATACCTGTGGCCGCAGTTACTGCCGGCGGCAGACCAAGGGTTAAACCAGCATCAAGAATAATTTTATCGGCCAACAGAGTACGACTAACAACACCTGCTTTGGTTGTTTCACCGGTGGTAATAATCGACACCATCGTTGCTTCAGAACCAGTACCCGCTGTTGTCGGCACTTGAATTAGAGGTAAACGTCCTCCGGTAATTTGATCGACACCATAAATAGCGTCCAGAGTCTGCTCACCAGTAATCAGTACTGCCAGAAGCTTGGCTACATCCATTGAGCTACCACCACCAAACCCAATCACGCCATCGCAGGCAAAATCCTGTGCTATCTGCACAGCATCCATGACCACGGAAGCGGGCGGATCGGCGACCACATCAGAGTAGGTATGTACGGCAATATGATGAGACTGCAAACTCTCAACAGCAGCATCTAAAAGACCAAACTTTACAATACCCGGATCGGTGACAATTAGCGCCCGCTGTATCCCCATTGACGTAGCCACATCTCCCAACTGTTTTGAGCTATCGGTGCCGACAATCACATCCGCTACAGTGCTAAAAAGGAAATCATTCATAGCTTACTCTTTATTTGTATTTTTGCGCCGTGACAGACCATTAATAAACAGATTGAAATAGGCTGCTGATAACTCTGACACCGGCGTATCTGCCACCCAATGCGCTAAATCAGGACTGGCCTCTACGGCACCGGACAACATATTTTGCGCAATATCCACATCGATGGAACGCAATGTGCCGTCATTCAGCCCCTGACTAATATAGGTGCCAAGGATTTTATTATTGTTTTTCGTCGCTTTAAGAATATCACTGCGGTGCTTTTCATCCAAAGAAGGTAATGCACGATAGCGAATCAATGGCCCATCATCACTAAACTGTATATTGAATAAAAAGCGCAGAGACCGCTCGACCTTTTTCAATCCACTGACCTCAACCGATCCAGCATCATGCAACAGCCGATCTTCAACCTCTAGGGTGCGCTTAAAACATTGATAGAGGAGCTCCTCCTTATTTTTTATATGGTAGTAAAAGGCGCCCTTCGTGACATCTAACGAGCTGGCAATCTCATCGAGCGAGGTACCTTTAAAGCCCTTGCGGTTAAAATGTATTGAACCCACTCGATAGAAAGCCTCTCGCTTGGCGCGATTTTGTATTTCTCGATCAAAATTATCCACCGGTAGATGATTAAACTGAGGGAACTGCACATCAGTGAACTCATATGATCGCGACGCAAGTCCATTGAGCAAAATATCCAATACGCCATCAATTACCGGCTCAGGGTTTGCCGCATGAGAGCGATTAAGCCACACAGGGAACCATTGCAAAATGGAGAAAATGCCAGAAGTGAGCACCGCCGGATCAATAGGCTCAATAAGCCCCTCATCAATACCCTGTTCAACCATCTTTTGACAGCCAGAAAACACCTGTGCCCAACGCTGTTCGATATCCGCTACATGCTCGGCATCCAGCGCTGATACCTCAGTGAGCATGGCAAAATGAGGAGCTACTCCACGCAATGTATCGATATACTGATAGAAATGACTCTTGACCATAAAGGCGATTTTATCAACGCCTGTAGCCGATAATTGATTGGCTTCCTGTATGCGCTGCAACCACATTTCGCAGCTGGACAGGTAGCATTGGTAAATCAGGTCTTCTTTGGTTTTTACATAATA
>JASLVT010000010.1 GCA_030741175.1 Porticoccaceae bacterium | reverse complement strand
CTGGATCGGAAGATTGCGGAAAAGCGCGTTTACCCTGCCATTAATGTTCGCCGCTCCGGTACTCGCCGTGAAGATCTTCTGATGGATGAAGCTGAGTTACAACGTGTATGGATTTTACGCAAGCTGTTACATGATATGGAAGATCTAGCCGCAGCCGAATTTATGGTTGAAAAGCTTAAAGGCTTTAAAAATAATGCTGAATTCTTTGGCGCAATGAAACGCAAATAATAAAGAGTGCGCCAACAGTCAGGTAGTCTTCGTATCATAGGCTCCAGAGCAGAGATTTAGACAGACGCACTATGAGATATTCCGACCTTCGTGAGTTTATCGCTTTCCTTGAGCAGCAGGGCGAGTTGGTTCGTATATCCCAAGAAATAGACCCTTATCTTGAAATGACAGAAATCAGCGACCGCACCCTACGTGCCAAGGGTCCCGCATTGCTATTCGAAAATCCCAAGGGTTTTACCACACCGGTACTCTGTAATTTATTTGGCACGCCAGAACGTGTTGCTATGGGAATGGGTCAAGAGAGCGTCACCGCACTGCGCGATGTTGGAACCCTACTCGCCTTCCTCAAGGAGCCAGAACCACCTAAAGGTTTGCGTGATCTCTGGGAAAAGCGTCACGATTTTAAGCAGGTGCTCAATATGCCTGTTAAAGTCGTCAAAAAAGCTGCTTGTCAGGAAGTTGTTATTGAGGGAGATCAAGTCGATCTCGATCAACTACCAATACAAACCTGCTGGCCAGGGGATGTCGGCCCCCTTGTTACCTGGGCATTGGCTATTACCCGAGGTCCGGAAAAAGAGCGGCAAAATCTTGGCATCTATAGGATGCAGAAGATTGCGAAAAATAAGTTAATTATGCGTTGGTTGGCTCACCGAGGTGGCGCATTGGACTACCGCGACTTTCAAAAAAAATATCCTGGCAAACCCTATCCTGTCGCCATTGCATTAGGCGCTGACCCGGCAACCACGTTGGGTGCCGTGACACCGGTACCTGATACGCTCTCTGAATATGCCTTTGCCGGCCTGTTGAGAGGCGAAAAAACCCAAGTCACTAAATGTATCGGCAACGACTTACAGGTGCCCGCCACAGCGGAATATATCCTTGAAGGTTTTTTGCAGCCGGGTGAAGAGGCACAGGAAGGACCTTTTGGTGATCACACAGGCTACTATAATGAGGTAGAGACCTTCCCTGTGTTTACCATTGATAGAATTACCCATCGAATAAATCCTATTTATCATAGTACCTACACTGGTCGTCCACCAGATGAGCCAGCTATTTTAGGTGTGGCCCTCAATGAAGTTTTTGTACCTATTTTGCAAAAACAATTTCCTGAAATAGTCGACTTTTATCTCCCTCCAGAGGGTTGCTCGTACCGCATGGCGGTAGTCAGCATGAAAAAACAATATCCGGGTCATGCAAAACGCGTCATGCTCGGGGTATGGTCATTTTTGCGCCAATTTATGTACACCAAGTTTGTTATCGTCACAGATGAGGATGTAGACGTGCGTAACTGGGATGATGTTATCTGGGCCATGACTACAAGAATGGACCCAACCAGAGACACCGTTCTAATCGACAATACACCGATAGACTACCTCGACTTTGCTTCACCCGTTTCCGGCCTTGGCTCAAAAATGGGGATGGACGCCACCAATAAAATGCCCGGTGAAACCGATCGTGAATGGGGCGAGCCAATCGTCATGGACAAAACTGTGCAACAGCGTGTCGATGATCTTTGGGACGAGTTAGGTATTAGCCCCAAATAGGGCTGGTTCAGGGACATTCAAGTACACCTATATGGCCACCAGAAAGCTGGATTTATGAAGAAAGGACATCGCACTTTTGTTCGTGCTACTCAGTTGGCCTACCGGGTAGAATCCTTCCAGTTTGCGAAATAGATTGGAGAAAATGCCAGAAATCGTCTAAAGTGAGATAACTCGCTAAAACATGTACTTCTGCAATGACCAAGGAAATGGTGATGAAGAGATGGCGAAAATTCTTCTTTTGATACTGTCTTTTGCGCGCCTCATTTCAGCGCAAACTCGAATATTGAGTAATCTTATTCATATCATATTGGTCATGAGGATACGTGATGAATTTACTTTCTTCCGCCTTAGTCCTAGCGCCTTGATCTAGATTCTGTATCACTGCAATAGGCACCAAGGTGGTTTAACGCTGTTTATGCTATGCATACAAGGAAGGGATATGGAAATCACCGTAAATGAGAAGTTATGGAAGGTCTTTTGCGTACACAATATGCTGGTTGGTATCGCCTTAATCACTGTGCTCCATCCAGTCTATTTAAGCTTGTCTTCTATTAGCGTACCGTTGCTTATCACGATAATCTCCGCGGCACTGTTTGCTTGGCTCGCTTGGTCGGTGTTTGTGTTTTGCCAATGCGCTTTCAGTTGTTCTTGGATCAGTTGGGGGTACTCCTCGCGAGAGAATATTATTTTAGTGATGATCTCTGCAGTCGCGGGTGCTATAAACTTAGTACTAGGCTAAATATTTACCTACATTAGATTTTTCAAGTACCTTTTTCACTATCAATGGCACTGCTGTGTTGGAGCACAGATGGCCTTTATTTTTATTAAAAAAATAAAGTGCACTGGTAAGTGATAGCGGTTATGTTACTCCCCCAGTGAAGCCTTTTTTCCATAACCAGTAGACTGCAGTCTCCTTTATATAATCGAGTTTAGAAGCGAGTGTAGGATCGAGCATGATTATTTACCGCAGTGCTTTAGGTGCAGAGTTAAGCGAGCTCAAATCCTTTTTATTTACGCATGGTACCAACCCTTGGAATCATCTACCGATTGATGGTGTAAACAGGGAATTTGAGTTGGTTGCCAATGGATCTGCATCAATGCTGGTTGCAGTCGAAAATACAACATTTCTTGGCTTTGTTATTTTCTACCATCCCGATTGTCTGCCTGACCAGTATTTGCAATATACAGAGCTCCAAACAACCATTTACATTGCTGAAGCTGTGGTGCACAAAGATTACACAGGTCAAGGAATCGGACACCATTTGCTACGCTTAGTGACTCAGCAAGCAGTGGACTTCGATGCTACTCTGCTGTTGATTGATCGCCATGAAGAAAACATGGCCTCCGCCGGTATGATGCGCAAAGCTGGATTCAAGCTATTAACAACGCACAGGGATCCTCAGCGCCGCCACTATGGTAGTCGCAATACGTCGATTTTAAGCCTGCAGTTAAATGGCGACGATGAGACCTAACAACTGTTATGATGTTGTGGTCAAATATTGACTGCTCGCTAAATCAATATGGGTGTCATTCATGCCTGAACTGAAAATTCATCAAGGTAGTTGTCATTGTGGCGCAATCAAGTTTGAGATCGATGCGCCAGCGGACCTGCATGCACATGCCTGCAATTGCTCCATCTGTTCCATCAGCGGTAGCGATCAAATGATCATACCTTCATCGCGGTTCCGACTGCACAGTGGTGAAGATGCAATTACCACCTATCAATTTAATACCAATGTTGCACAGCACACTTTCTGCCAATATTGCGGTGTTAAGCCCTTCTATACACCGCGTTCCAATCCAGATGGTTTCAGCATCAATACCAGATGCCTCGACAGAACTTATATCAATTCTATTGTTGTAGATGTTTTTGATGGTCAAAATTGGGAAAAAAATGCCGCCTCGTTAGCGCATCTATCAAAAGAAAAATAAACTGAGGTCAAGTCACTATGCACCAGCCACAAAGTGATCAGGTCAATCAGAGAAGCTTATTTCATCTCTTTTCACAGAGACGCTTTCTGCCTTTTTTTATCACTCAATTTCTCGGCGCATTAAATGACAACCTATTTAAAAACGCACTATTAGTTATTGTGGTTAGTAACGCTGTCGCGGGTGCTGATAGCAACACCAACTTTATTACTAATCTCGCCGCAGGCCTGTTTATACTGCCCTACTTTTTATTTTCCACGACTGCAGGTCAACTTGCCGATCGCTATGATAAAGCCCTTCTTATAAGGCGTATCAAGATAGCCGAAATTGTTTTGATGGTAGCGGGCTGCTATGCATTATGGCGCACTGACGTTAATTTAATGCTATGCATTTTGTTTGCTCTTGGAGTGCAATCGGCTTTCTTCGGTCCGATAAAGTATTCCATCATTCCTCAGCATCTAAGCGCTGATGAACTGTTGGCCGGCAATGCTCAAGTAGGTATGGGCACCTTTGTATCCATCCTGCTAGGTACACTGATTGGTGGTTGGTTGGTGACCGCTGAGCGAGGACCAGTTTATGTTGGCTTATTGGCCACAGGCCTCGCTATTATCGGTTGGCTCAGTAGCCGAAAAATCCCCGCTGCCCCTGCAACCTCAGCCGCTCAGCAGAGCGACCTTAGTCTCAACCCATTTACTGTAACCGCGCGTAATTTCCGTCTGGCGCGGGAAAATCCGACGGTTTTCTACTGCATTATTGCCATCTCTTGGTTCTGGTTATATGGCGGTAGCTTCCTTACTCAGGTACCCAATTACGCTGTAACGGTACTGCAAGGGCATCCGACATTGATTTCTATGTTGCTCGGCGCATTTATTGTTGGCGTCGCCATTGGCTCATTACTCTGTCATCGCCTGTCAAAAGGTCAGGTTGAGCCTGGCTTGGTACCAATTGGCGGTTTCGGCTTAACCCTCTTTGCCGTGGATCTATTTTTTACCTCAGGTATGTACCAAGCAACCAATACGACCTTATTAGGTGTGCGGCCAATGACATTTATCACTCTGATCGATGGCGCCCATATTATGTTAGATTTAATGTTTATTGGTATGTTTGGCGGCATGTTGGTGGTGCCACTCTACTCCATGATTCAACAGCGCACGGAAGGCAATACACGAGCTCGTGTTCTTTCAGTTAATAACATCATCAATGCGATATTTATGGTGGTAGGCGCGCTTATGGGGATGCTCTTTCTTAGCATTCTAGGTTGGACCATACCGCAATTCTTTTTAGCTATAGCAATAATGAATGCAGTATTTTTGAGTGTCATCTTTGCGCTTGATAACATCTTCGTTCAACGCCTGTTGGCATGGATCACCAACTGAGCAAGTTAGAAGGCAATCAAATGCTCAATAATAAGCAGTGGCAGAAGTAGTTAACACCATAGGCGCGCCCACTTCTTCACGCTTTACTAGCCCGCACAGTTGCTCAACAAGTTCCAATGCGAAATCCAAAGAAGTACCAGGCCCCTGACTGGTAATGCAGTTACCATCTACCACCACTCTCGATTCACTATTGAGCTCTTTGGCGTCCATATTTTGTTGAAACATAGGATGGCCAGTCACTGTTTTGCCCTGCAATAGGCCTTTACTCCCCAACACTAACGCTGGCGCGGCGCAAATAGCCCCATAGAGCGCACCCCTCTCGGCCTGTGCCCGCAATAATGCCTCAAGTGGTTGGCTTGCAGCCAAATGCTCTGCGCCTGGAATACCTCCAGGCAATGCGATCAGATCCCAAGAAGAGTCAACACAGCTGTCAATACTACAATCCGCTGTGATCACAATACCGTGGGCACCAGTGATCTGGTTGGTGCCGACACTGGCTACTGTGACCTCCACCCCAGCTCTACGTAGCACGTCAATGATCGTGACTGCCTCAATTTCTTCACTACCTTCTGCAATAGCGACAAGCGCGGTCTTTGTCATGTGATTTCCCTTTTTATCCATTGTGGGTATGGGTTACACTGTGCCGCAAATCAACGGAGCTGTCACGGGATTGGGATGAAAATTTTTATATTGCAAACACAGGATCAACGCACTCTAAATAAAGAATTAGAATGGAGTTCAGAGGCGGATTGCAATTCTGTTTTCCACACCCCGCATAGGGATATCGCTATCAATCAACTGATCGAATTAAATGCTAAAGACATCAGCTTGCGCGCTAGCGTTGTTGAATGCGAGGCCGATAGCGCGGGTCGCCCAGTGCTTACAATTGGACAGCAGGCTAGCAATACCAATGATCCCAACCAGTCCAACGCGGCCTGATTGAGCGCCAGTCTGTGACATTGCATAGCAAGCTCGCCAGTCTCGCGGGGGCGGAAAAAGCGCCATTGCTCAAAGGTATTGTCAGGGGCATTGAGAAGGAAAGTCTCAGAGTTAGCCCCGATGGACACCTCGCGAAAACTGCGCACCCTTCAGCACTGGGCTCAGCATTAACACACCCATCCATCACTACCGATTATTCTGAAGCATTACTAGAATTTATCACATCACCATCAAGCTCAATTGACCAGGTGCTTGAGGAACTCGATGAAATCCATCGGTTTACCTATCAGCATATTAATGATGAGCTATTGTGGGTTAGCAGCATGCCCTGCCAGCTTGGTGATGATAGTAGTATTCCGGTGGGGAAATATGGTAGTTCAAATATCGGCAGAATGAAGCAGATCTACCGAGTGGGGCTGGGTCATCGCTACGGTCGCTTGATGCAGACAATCGCGGGCATTCACTATAATTTTTCTATCCCTGATGCTCTGTGGCTTGATTTACAGGCGTCCACTGGTAACCAACAGTCCTTGCAAGACTATAAAACCAGCGGTTACTTCAGCGCGATACGCAATTTCCGCCGTTACTCCTGGCTGTTGCTGTATTTATTGGGTGCGGCGCCGGCGGTTTGCCGAAGCTTTGTCCGTAACCGTCAACATCGCCTAGAGCAGGTGGGTGAGGATAGCCATAGCCTCTATACCCCCTATGCTACCTCACTGCGCATGGGTGATCTCGGCTACCAAAGTGATGCTCAGAGCTCACTGATAGTCTGCTATAACGATCTTGAACAATACATAAATACATTGAGCTCCGCACTCCAACAACCCTACCCAGCCTATGATCAAATCGGTCTCAAAGACGATCAGGGTAATTATAAGCAACTCAGTACTGCGCTACTGCAGATTGAAAATGAATTTTACAGCGCAATACGACCAAAGCGGACCACTCACAGGGGTGAAACGCCATTACAGGCATTGCAAGACCGTGGCGTTGAATATATTGAAGTGCGCTGTATCGATCTCAATCCATTAATGATTGGTGGTATTGACGCTCAAACCATACGCTTTCTCGATACGTTTTTACTATTCTGCCTGTTGAGCGACAGTCCAGAGACTAACAATCAAGAGTATAAACAGATAACAGAGAATATGCGGCGCACCGTCTACAACGGTCGCGATCCAAGTCTCGAGCTGCTGAGAGGTGATGGCTCAGTCACGCTGCGCGATTGGGGAAAGTCCTTAATGACTGATTTGGACAGCGTAGCTAAAAGACTTGATGAAGCTCACCAATCTGAGGAGTACACCGCTGCGCTGTCCGAAATGCAACACAGACTTACTAATGAAAAGGCAACGCCATCAGCGATCATGCTTAAAGAAATGGCGGACAATAATGAGACCTACTACGCTATGGCGATGCGAAAGGCCTGTGAACAGCGTGATCATTTTCGTAGTCAAGACCCCAGCCCAGAGACCATGGTTAAATATCAGCAGCTGGCGACTGAATCAAAACAGCAACAAGCCACATTAGAAGCCGACGATCAAATGTCATTTGATGAGTTTTTAGCCAACTATTAATGGCTTCTAAAATATGAACTATCTCGCTCATATCGCACTGTCCGGCGGCCACCCCGAGCATCAGGTCGGTGGTCTGTTGGGTGATTTTGTTAGAGGGCCATTAACCGGCAGATTCTCAACCCGCATCGAAGCCAGCATTCAATCACATCGTCAATTGGATGCTTATGTGGACCAGCAACCTGAACTCGGAGTCTTTTTACAACGTTTCACAAGTCCTATGCGCCGCTATGCCGGGATTGTGGCTGATGTTTTCTATGACCACTTACTGGCCGCTGATTGGCGTAGTTATTATCAGCAATCACTGGAGGATTTTTGTCAGAATTTTTATCGTCATCTGGCTGTATATAATCAACAACTTCCACCGAGGGCACTACAATTTTCACAGCATGCACCGCAAATCGGTTGGTTGCAAAGCTATGCTCAGCGGGAGAACCTACCACTCATATTACAGCGGATTGGCCAACGCTTTCGTCGTCCAGTGGCGCTACAAGATGCTCTGTCCATTGTTGAGCAACATAACGCCGCAATTTCTAATGAATTCCATCAACTCTATCCTCGACTCCAAGTTTTTATGCGTCACAGTTTGCATGAAATTGAATTACACTAGGCCACTGTTGTATCCAACTGTTAAGGAGAAGCGCCACTTGAAACTGCCCAACTACAGAATTGTGAACCTAGCCCAAGCGATTGCTAGCCTCATGTTAATGATTATTGCAGTAGCCTATTTTGAGAATAGCTTGAAATTGGAGCCCTGTTATCTGTGTATGACACAACGTGCCTTTGTTGTTGCAATTGGCATTATCTGTGCAATCGCTGCGCTGCATAATCCACCCCAATTTGGTCAGAGGATTTATGCTGCGCTATCAATTAGTATGGCGATTGCCGGCGGCTACTTTTCTGGTAAACAACTGTGGTTGCAAAGCCTTCCAGAAGATCAGGTGCCAGCCTGTGGGATTCCAGTCGAATATCTATTTGATAGTTTTTCACTGAGTGAAGCTATTGCCATGCTGTTACGTGGTGACGGCAATTGTGCTGAAGTGCAATGGCAACTGATGGGCTTAAGTATGCCCGGCTGGGTACTGGTAAGTTTTATCGGCTTCGCCGCATTGGGAGTAATGCAATTTTTTCGCAAAGCTTAAAATTGCTACCAGCATTAACCGTGCTGGTGATTTTCCAGTGGTTAGGTGATCTTGTCTCTCAATATTTGTGGATAGATTTACCCGCGCCTTTGGTTGGTATGTTACTGCTCCTGATTTTATTAACATTCTGCCCAGCACTACTGGCGTCTCTGGATAATATCAGCGAGCTCCTTATTAAAAATTTATCGTTGATGTTTATTCCACCCTCCGTGGGTGCTTTTTTCCTCGGCGCAGCAATCTATAGTCAATTTCCATCACTCCTGATCAGTATTATCGTCAGCACGCTGGTTACTATTCTGTTCATGGCCGTGCTTGTAAGATTTTTGGCCCGTCCGTCGAGGGATACATCTAAATAATGGAATGGTTAAATAGTCAATGGCAAGACATCAGCGCTAGCTCATGGTTGATATTGCTTTCAGTCAGTGGATATGCAATCGGCTTATGGGGTTATCGACGCAGTGCCGGAAACCCCCTTTGCCACCCGCTACTGATCAGTACACCGTTGCTAGCTGCGGCGTTATATCTGAGCAACATAGAGTTCGATGTGTACTACGCTGACAATGGTCTTCTCAATTGGTTGCTTGGTCCTACCACCGTTGCTCTTGCGGTGCCACTGGCACGGCAAATGCCACAATTGCCACCATTACTGGTCACCGTGATCACCACTGTGATGCTCGGTGGTGTTTTTGCAGCGGCCTGTGCTTTACTAATCGCGTCTAGCCTCGGTGCGGATGATATGGTGCTTTTGTCACTTGCAGCAAAATCCGTGACTACGCCCATAGCTATAGGTATTACTCAACAACTGGGCGGATTAATCACATTAATGGTGATGATTGTTCTGCTTACCGGTATCATCGGAATCGTCGTTGCTCAGCTTATTTTTCACTATCAGCATATTGATGATGACCGATGGCAGGGTCTTATTCTAGGCATTGCCGCGCATGCTATCGGCACCGCCAAGGCGTTTGAAAAAAGTTCGCGCTGCGGTGCCTTCGCCACCTTAGGCATGGGTCTCAATGGGATCTGGACATCGATTTTTTTGCCCTCTTTAGTGCCATTTTTGGTTATCTGAATATGGTTAATCTCTGCGAAAAAAAGGTAAACTAGCGATTCAAAGGATGTGAACCGTGGAGATCGTTATGTTAGATAATTGCCAAACGCTGCAAGAGCATTGGGGTGGCGTCAATGAGATCATCGATCGCTGGCTAGAGGAACGCCGCGAACTGCTAGTCAAATACTGTGAACTCAGCGAAATTGATGCTTTTGACGGTAACAATACTGAACATGGAAGTAAATTACAGAGTTTCTGTGAACTGATGGTGGACTATGTTTCCGTCGGTCATTTTGAGGTATTTGAACAACTCGCTAGCGAGGGCAAGGCTTTTCGTGATAGCGAAGGCCTGCGTGTTGGTGCCGAGCTGGTAGAGGCTATTCAACCTTCAACAGAGGCTCTGCTCGATTTTAATGACAAATATCTCGCTACAGATGACTTACAAACGTTGACTGTTGATTTGTCGGCGATTGGCGAAGTCCTTGCCCAGCGATTCGAGTCTGAAGATAAAATGATTGAAGTTCTTCACAATGCCCATGTACCTGCTTTATTGGAACAATCGCAAACCAACGCAACATAGCAATTCAATGATCAGTAGTCTGTGCATAAAAAAGCCCCGCATAAAACGGGGCTTTTTTAGATCGATCATTTACGATTAACCCGCATCTGCACCGACATTAGCCTGCAATAGCTCCACTTCAAAAATTAATGTGGCGTTGGGGCCAATAGGGCCCGTTCCACCTGGGCCATAAGCTAGGTTAGCGGGGATATAAAGCTCCCATTTCGAGCCCTCTGGCATTAACTGAAGGGCCTCGGTCCAGCCAGCAATCACCTGTGTGACACCAAACTGTGCAGGCACACCGCGCTTGATTGAGCTATCGAACTCAGTGTTATCCAATAGACGCCCAGCATAATGAACTTCAACTGTGCTATCGGCTGTAGGGATAGCACCCGAGCCAGCAACTAGGATCTTATACTGCAGACCAGACTCAGTAGTGACAACACCCTCTTTAGTCGCATTTTCGGCCAAAAATGCACTGCCTTCTGCCAAATTGGCTTCTGCCTGAGCCTGAGTCTCTTGCTGCTGCGCCTGTTGCATCTCGTCTCGCTTAGCAGTCATTTGAGCCTCAAATGCTGCGATCGCCTCGGCAATTTGCTCTTCTGATAGCTGTGGTTCCGCATTGGTCAGTCCATCTTGAAACCCTTGCTGAAATGCCGCTATATCAACGTCCATACCAAAAGACTGAATGTTTTTGCCATTGTCCATACCGAGTAAATAGCTAATTTTTTGGTCTTGAGTTTGCAAATCTGCCTCCTGAGGCTGGTTATTTATTTGATCACAGCCAACGAGAGTAAGTAACGCAGTCAGTGATAGAAGTCGAAATAGAGTCATGATATTCCCTGTTTTTAGCCGTTTGTTCGGCAAGTTTAAATTATTTGTCGTCTCTGGTTAATCGGTTTTTTGATAAACAAGATCCCATACACCATGGCCCAGACGTTCACCGCGTTTCTCAAACTTGGTTACGGGCCGATAAGCTGGTCTAGGCGCATAATTGCCAGTACCAGCAGAATTCACAAACCCCTCTGCTTGATCGAGTGTTTCTAACATCTGCTCAGCATAGGGCTGCCAATCTGTTGCCATATGTAAGATACCATTGCTGCGGAGCTTCTCGCGCACCAACTGCACAAACTTTGGTTGCACGATACGCCGTTTATTATGCTTTTTCTTGTGCCAAGGGTCTGGGAAATATAACTGCAAACGATCAATGCTTTGAGGGGCAATACAGTCCTCCAATACATCATTAGCATCCGCCAGATATACCCTTAGGTTGTCAGCACCCTGAGCTTGGGCGCCATTGATTAAAGTACCCACTCCCGGAGGATGAACCTCAATACCGATAAAGTCTGTATCTGGAGCCGCCGCAACCATCTGCAGTAATGAGTCTCCCATTCCAAAACCAATTTCTATGACCTTGGGACCAGTACGGCCAAAAACTGTCTCAATATCAATAGCGCCATCAGCTAATTTAAGGCCATATTGAGCCCAGCCTGTGTCAAATGCTTTGCGTTGAGCCTCAGTCATTCGCCCCGCACGAACCACATAACTCCGAATAGATTTTTTTCGATACTCTGGTCTGATATCCACTGATTAAGATCTCTTAGCCGCAGTGAATAGCAACAGCCAGCCAATAATCAATGCACAGCCCCCTATTGGTGTGACCATACCTAATAGGGTTATACCGGTAACAACTAACAAATAGAGAGAACCAGAGAAAAGTACCATGCCGGCCAGCATAAATCGCGCGGCCAATGATTGTCGCCGCTGATCAAGCATATTGTCTGGCAATGCGATAATGCCAAGTAGAGCCAACGTATGTAGAAATTGGTAGAGCAGTGCGGTGCGCATGGCTGACATAGCCTTTACCGACAAAATCGGCTCCAAACTATGAGCGGCGAAAGCTCCCATCACAACACAGAGCATACCGCTGAAGGCAATGATTTTTATCCAATTAAGTTTGTTCATAGCACCTTAATGTAAGAGCAATAAAAAAGCCGCAGTGGAAAGGTACCGATCCAGTGCGGCTTAGTAATTTCTCGAAGTCGGTTAGGCTTCCATCGCGACGCGAACTTTTTTCATAGCATTTTTCTCTAGTTGACGAATACGTTCAGCTGAAACACCGTATTCATCAGCTAGCTGATGTAGCGTCGCTTTTTTATCATCTAGCCAGCGGCGCTGAAGAATATCCTGACTGCGCTCATCCAAGGCTTTTACTGCCTCGGCCAGACGTAGGTTATTGTCGCCTTCGTAATTTTCGCTCTCTACCAACTGCGCCGGATCAGCCCCTTTATCTTCAAGGTACAATGCCGGAGCATAGGCTACAGTATCATCATCTTCATCTGCCGGTGCGTCAAAAGCAGAATCCCGAGCGGTCAGACGCATCTCCATTTCCATAACGTCCTTCACTTCTACACCCAGATCATCAGCTACCGCTTTAGCTTCATCTGCGGTCAGCCACTGAAGCTGCTTTTTGGCACTGCGCAGGTTGAAGAATAGCTTGCGCTGAGACTTAGTTGTGGCAATTTTTACAATCCGCCAATTGCGCAAAATAAATTCGTGAATTTCCGCTTTGATCCAGTGCACAGCGAAAGATACGACACGCACACCTTTTTCGGGGTTAAAACGTCGTACCGCCTTCATTAGTCCCACATTACCTTCTTGAATAAGGTCTGCTAGGGGCAAGCCATAACCACTGTAGGAGCGAGCGATATGGACTACAAAACGCAAATGCGACATAACCAAACGGCGTGCAGCATCGAGATCTTCTTCATAGTAAAGAGCTTCACCCAGTGATCGCTCTTCTTCAACACTGAGCATGGGCACAGTCGCCGTTCCCTGAATATAAGCATTCAGGTTAGCGCCTGGGGTCATCCATTCCATTGTTTGAAGGGCTTTACTCATTACTGCCTCTTTATGATCGTCGGTCGATCATTTTAACATTAAACATTTATCGGTGCCTAGCCCCGAGGAATGAGTCAATTCGAGGAGCCATAGCGCAATATATACTGAGTATAAGCTATTTTGGTTCGATATCTTTTAAATGCTTGCTAACAGCTATCCAGGCTCCTGCGAGCCCAAAAAAGCCTCCTAGACACATCAGTAGGAAAAAACGCAAGATCCCGAGTCCCGCTAAACGATAGTGACTCTGGTAGAGATCTGCTAGATCGGCGATTGAACTACTAATCCACAATAGACTGGAATAAAGCATGATTGACGCCAATAATGCGCCAAACAACCCAAGCAATACGCCATTATAAAGAAATGGCCGCCGCACATAGGCATTGGTGCCGCCCACCAGTTTAACCACGATTATTTCATCGCGCCGGCTCTGAATGGCCAAACGAATAGTATTTCCTATCACCAACAACACACCCAAACCCAGAGTTGCACCCAACGCCAGCACGATTTTCTGCCCCATTTCGGTCAGGCTATGCAACCTCTGCAACCATTGCATATCAATCTGCACATCATCAACATTGGGCAACTCTTTGATCGAGGCCAACAATTTCTCTGTTTTCACCATATCGATGGGCTCAGAGACCACGGGCTGCACTAGAAAGACTGCTGGCAATGGGTTGTCCTCAAGATAGCGAAGCGCCGACCCAAATCCAGACAGAGCCTTAAACTCCAAAAGCGCCTGCTTAGCTGAGATATAGGTGACGGACGTCACTGCCGGCATGGCTTGCAATTCATTCTGCAAATTATCTATAGCTTGCGGCTTAGCTCCTCCCTCCACGTAGACGGTAATCTGGGCTGAAGATTGAAAACTATCGCCAAGACGCTGCACATTTTCCACCGCAAGATAGAGCGCGGAGGGCAGTGCCAGAGCAATAGCAATAACGGCGACCGTCATTATCGTTTGTAACGGCTCTCGCATCATTTTTTTGAGGCTAATACGTATGGTATCTCGATGATGGGATTTATATCCACGCCATCGATCTGCGATCTTTATTTTCTGACCGCTAGCACCGCGCTGAGCGCCCTCTCGAGATCGATCAGTAGCCGCCATAACTCGCCCCATCATCAGTCATCACGCCGTCTTCAAGGCGCATGATTCGCAACTGCATACGGTTGATCAAATTAACATCATGGGTTGCAATTAACACCGTAACGCCGACATTTTGAAACCGTCGAAATAACGCCATAATCTCAGTAGAAAGTTCAGGATCTAGATTGCCCGTAGGCTCATCGGCCAGGAGGATACGTGGCTTATGTACGACAGCACGGGCGATACCAACTCGTTGTTGCTCACCGCCAGATAGTGCAACAGGTTTTTGCTCTTCTCGATCGAGTAGACCCACGCCATCAAGCGCCGCACGCACGCGGCGCCCAACTTCATTGGCGGGATAACCCGACACTTGCA
>JASLVT010000109.1 GCA_030741175.1 Porticoccaceae bacterium | reverse complement strand
CCGCAAAAGATTTCGGATCATCTGGAGACCCCCAATTGCCCTGACCATCTACCAATGGGTAGCGATAGGAAAACGGCTGAGCCATTAACACCATAGCCTCATAGGCCGCACTATCTCCATGCGGGTGGTACTTACCAATAACATCGCCAACGGTGCGCGCCGATTTTTTATATTTAGTGTTTGCCTTGAGACCCAGTTCGCTCATGGCGTAGACAATGCGGCGCTGAACAGGTTTTAGTCCGTCACCAATATGAGGCAGTGCTCGATCGAGGATGACATACATGGAATAGTCCAGATAGGCCTGCTCGGCATAGTTACTTAGAGAGCGCTGCTCAAGCCCCTGTTCATTGAAGGTGACGATATCGTTCATCGTTTTTCCTGTTCGCTAAAATAAATTTAATTTAAAGATTGGCTATATCAGCCAGATTGCCTTTAGTTTCTAACCAGGCACGACGATCTGATGCGCGCTTCTTGGCCAGCAACATATCTAACACTTTGTTGGTGTTATCTCCGGCCTCTAGGGTCAACTGCACCAGTCGTCGGGTATCTGGATCCATGGTTGTCTCCCGTAGCTGCAGTGGGTTCATTTCACCCAATCCTTTGAAACGTTGTACATTGACCTTGCCGCGTTTCCCCTCAGCCTGAATACGATCGAGAATACCCTGCCGCTCGGCATCATCCAGCGCGTAGTAAACCTCTTTGCCCACATCAATCCTAAATAATGGTGGCATGGCAACATAGACATGACCAGCGCTGACCAAGGGACGGAAGTGTCGGACAAAGAGGGCACAGAGCAATGTCGCAATATGCAGGCCATCGGAGTCGGCGTCAGCCAGGATGCAGATCTTGTGGTAGCGCAATGAATCGGTATTCTCCAATGCCGGATCCACCCCCAGCGCCACCGAAATATCATGCACTTCCTGAGAGGCAAGAATTTCTTGAGAATCGACTTCCCACGTATTAAGAATTTTACCGCGCAATGGCATGATCGCTTGATTCTCACGATTGCGCGCCTGCTTGGCAGAACCGCCCGCAGAGTCACCCTCGACTAAAAACAACTCACTTTGCTCTGGCTCAGCACTGGAACAATCGGCCAACTTGCCGGGCAGAGCAGGGCCCTGAGTAACCTTCTTGCGCACCACTTTTTTGCTCGCACGCATACGGCGCTGAGCATTGAAAATACACAGCTCGGCGAGCTTCTCTGATTCTTCAGTGTGCTGGTTGAGCCACAGACTGAATGAATCTTTGACGATACCGGACACAAATGCCGCTACTTCTCGAGATGACAGTCGATCCTTTGTCTGTCCGGAGAACTGAGGATCAGCTATCTTCGAGGACAACACAAAGCTACAGCGATCCCAAATATCATCGGGAGAGAGCTTTACTCCTCTGGGTAATAGATTTCTAAATTCACAGAATTCTCGCATAGCATCCAGTAGACCACTGCGCAGACCATTAACATGGGTGCCACCCTGAGGTGTTGGAATCAGATTGACGTAACTTTCTTGGATCAGCTCACCACCTTCAGGCAACCATTGCACCGCCCAGTCTGCAGCTTCATTTTCAGAACTAAAACTACCTATAAAGGGTTCTGCCGGCAGTACTTCCCACCCCTGTAACGCACCGGCCAAGTAATCCTTGAGCCCATCTTCGTAGAACCATTCTTCACTCTCACCCGTGTTTTCATCATGAAAACTCATGGTTAAGCCGCCACAGAGTACGGCTTTGGCTCGCAGCACATGACGAAGCCTTGAGACACTGAATTTCACTGAATCAAAATAAGAGGCGTCGGGCCAAAAGCGTAATATGGTGCCAGTATTGCGCTGACCGCAAGTATCTATAACTGTTAGATTGGAGGTCTTGTCACCATCGGCAAACAATATTTGATGCACCTTGCCATCGCGCTTAACAATCACATCCAACTGACTAGACAGTGCATTAACCACCGATACACCCACGCCGTGCAGACCACCAGAGAATTGGTAATTGTCATTAGAAAACTTACCACCAGCATGCAGAGTTGACAGAATGACCTCCACACCGGGCAATCCTTGTTCCGGATGTATATCGACTGGCATGCCTCGGCCATCATCACAGACTGACAATGAGCCATCTTTGTGTAGCGTCACATCAATACGGCTGGCGTGGCCGGCCAGTGCCTCATCGACACTATTATCTATAACCTCTTGGGCCAGATGGTTAGGGCGGCTTGTATCGGTATACATGCCTGGGCGTTTACGTACGGGGTCGAGACCCGTAAGGACTTCAATATCTTCTGCGTTGTAATTGCTCATCTGCTCTTTCGGTCACATTGGTTATTTTATGTCTCGGGAGCCATCAAAAACTGGTAAATGGATGCCAGATGCCGATGGTAGTTTATAAAGCTATGATCTCCCTGCTGTTCGGTAATGATCTCACAATCTCGATATCGAGTCTGTGCATCGCGATAATCAAGCACCTCATCACCTGTTTGCAAGAGTACTCTGTAATTATTTTTATAGCGTATCTGTGGTGGGTCAAGTGCTATGTACTCTTCAATATGCTGAGGCTCAAACACCCACTTCTCGCCAGTCATAAAGTTAGTGTTTTCGCCTAACCAGCCACCCAGCCCACGACCCGGACTGACCGCCGGATTAATCAGTACCGCTCGCAGGTCGTATTGCTCAACCAGACAGGTGGCAAAAAAGCCCCCCATGGAGCTACCCACCAAATGCACCGGTTGCGGCAACTGCTTTTCAACTAATGTCCGCAATAGACTCATGGTTGTGTCGGCAAAGGGTGTTAGCGCAGGGCAGACAAATTCCACATGTGGTGCATTTTCAGCACACCAGTGTTGCGTCTCCAATGCCTTTTTAGATTGCGGAGAGCTATTAAACCCGTGGAGATAGAGCAACATTGGCATATCGAAGCAACCCTGAAATCAGGCTCCATTATAGCCAAAGCAACGGTGTTGTCAGCGACTGATTTAGACTTAATAGCCCGCGCAACTCAGATTGGGGCGAGGATGAAAATCACTTAGGAATTCAACGCCGGTAACAATGTGTCCATCAGGGTACAAATCCAACCAACGATAGCCGGGTGGCTCATCAGACAGAGCAAACTCATCACTTTGTTGCTTAAACTGCACACAACTCGAAGGCGCAGAGTAAATTGGGATGTCTCCCCAGTGGCCCTCAAACTGCTGATGTACATGACCGGTAATTACCGCTTTGACGCGGCCAGAGGCATGCAACAATTCGTACAATCGGTGATGGTTATCAATTTGTTGGGTGTCTAGCCAAGCGGAATGCAACAATACTGGGCTATGATGCATGGCGACCAAGATAAAATCGGTCAGCAAGGTTTCTAGTCCCTGCTCTACATGCCGTAACTGCTTATCGCTAATGTGCCCGCCGGGCTTGCTGGACTGTGAGCTGTCCAGAGTAAGCAATCCCCAAGCGCCAAGTTCCGTTACAGATTGATAGGGATAGTCCACCAGATACTCTGCCATCACCTCAGCTTTATCATGGTTACCTGGTAGCCAAACAGCCTGTTTATTGTGGACTTTTAATAAACGATTAAGTCGTTGATAAGCAGCAGGTTGGCAGTCACTGGCCAGATCCCCAGTTAAAATCAAGCGATCTTTACCGCGCCCTTGTTGATCGACTGCGCCCAGTACTGCCTCAAAACTGGCCTGAGTGGGTATTCCACCCAGAGTCGCGGATGCGTCGACGCCCAGATGCAAATCGGTAATCTGCGTTAGATGAACAATCTCCATAAACAATCAAGCTTCCACTTCAGTCATTCCGTGACGTAAGCCGTAGCAGAGCAATTCACTGAGAAACATATTCCACTGCCATTTTTCGTCTCTCGCCTGCATACCAGTCTTTTCAACCAGTGCCCAAGGAATGGTGCGGTCTGAGCACCATTCAATTACCTCAGCCATTTGCGCATCTCGGTAGATACGCACCTTGATTATGATCTCTGGCAACCACATAGGACCAGCGCGATCAGCAACAATCTGCACCGTGCTGGTGTACTTGGCAACATCGAGCACCTCAAGTACCATGCCGGCACCCGCCTTATCCCGATAATGCAATGTAGAGTTCGCATCAGCTAGTTCACTATCGGGAAATAATTGATAAAGACGCCGATAGTTGCGCTCACACTCTGTGTGCAAGCGAACCAAGTCCAACTGCTGTCTGCGACTCTCAATATCAGTTAACGTCTTCACCTTTCTCTCTAACCTGCTCTTCACAATACTGGGATGGGTATTATTCTAGCCATTTTGGTCTGGATTGTTGCGCAATTTATCAATATTGAGCTGTAGCCACTGCAACCCAATGGTAACTGCTGCACTATTGAGCAACCCTTGTGCCTGCGCCTGCATGACCTCTGCATAGGGCCATACCTGAAACAAAATATCCTCTCCCTCATTGTCCTTACCATAGACACCACCGCTTTCCTGCAGATTACACAGTCCGCAAAAGAGATACATCTTCTCATCAGTGCCACCAGCACTGACCAGATAATCACAAATGGGAAGTAATTTTTCTACGGTCAAGCCAGCTTCTTCCTGTAATTCCCGCGCCGCTACCTGCTGTGGTGTCTCACCAGACTCAATCATCCCGGCAACCACCTCATACTGCCAAGGACCATACTGATCCTTTAAAGCACCGACACGAAACTGCTCGACGAGGCCAATCAGATCATTATGGGGGTCATAGAGCAGAACGCCAACAGCGTCTCCACGCTGAAAAACCTCTCGTCCGAGCGGCTCGCTCCAACCACCATTAAATAGCCGGTGACGAAGCTCCAACTTGGCAATCCGAAAAAATCCTTGATACTGAATCTGTTCGGAATCAATTACATAGTCTTGCGCGCCGAAGCGGTGTTTTTTAATCAACTTTGTCTTTCCACACGTAAACCAAAGGACTTGTTTGGCGTTGAAGTCAGTCCATTAAGGGGTATAAGCCTGACATAAGTCTGTTAGAATCACTCCCACAAGATAATATCGAACTAAAGGAATAACCTATGCCACTGCTCAATCAGCGCTCTATTAAAACACTCGCCGTTTCAATTACGCTTTTTCTCGCGGCTCAGACCGCTTGGGCAGACAGTCTTAATGATATTTATCAAGCCGCGCTACAAAACGATCCGGTTCTGCGCGCTGCTCGAGCCAGCTTTAATGCTGAACGTGAGGCCAAAAACATTAGCCGCGCCGCGCTACTTCCTCGGCTCTCCATTTCGGGAGATTACACGGAAGTGGAGCAAAATGAAAACGCATTGACCTCACCAAACCTAGGATTAATAGACAGTGAAACAACTGCCTATAATGCCACTC
>JASLVT010000108.1 GCA_030741175.1 Porticoccaceae bacterium | reverse complement strand
CTTCTGGATCAGCCCAATAGTGCTGCAGTTTACGGTTATGCCACGCAAGGTAGTGCAGTGCAAAGTTAAGACCAGACACAATCATAAAGAAGGCACAAATAGCCATAATCGCATTGCTATTAAAGAAGCCGATACTATCATCATGGGTCGAGAAGCCGCCGATGGCCACCGTCGAAAAACTATGGCTTATAGCATCAAATCCATTCATGCCTGCAGCCCAATAGGCCAATGCGCAGACAATGGTAAGACTGAGATAAATTTTAAACAGCACATTCGCTGTTTCGGTGATGCGCGGCGTCAACTTTGAGTCTTTCATGGGGCCGGGAGTTTCTGCGCGATAGATTTGCATGCCGCCAACACCGAGCATAGGTAAAATCGCCACGGCGATAACAACAATACCAATACCGCCAAGCCACTGCAGTTGCTGACGGTAGTAAAGTATTGATTTAGGCAGATCATCCAAGCCGGAAATTACCGTGGCCCCTGTGGTGGTGAGTCCAGAAATCGACTCAAAAAGAGCGTCCATAAAGCTGAGGTTCAATGCCTCAGACAGCATCAAAGGCAGTGCCCCGAACGTGCTCAGCACTAGCCAGAAAAACACCGTGACAATAAAACCATCTCTGGTGCGTAGCTCGCCTTTACGATTGCGCGATGGCAACCAGAAGGTTAGACCCACTAGCAACGTAATAGCAAAGGCGATAAGAAATGTTTGTGCCGTGTTCTCTTGATATATCGAGGCAACCGCAATAGGCGTTAGCATTGTCAGACTGAAGATCATCAGCAGAACACCAAGCACTCTAGCGGTAATGGCAAAATGCATAATTTCTATATCCTAGAAAAAACTAAATCCAACGGCGAACAGCTTTTCTACCGCCTTGGTATTTTCCTTATCGACCACAAAGACAATGACATGATCTTCGGCCTGAATAACCGTATCATGATGGGCAATAATCACCTCTCCATTGCGCACCAGAGCCGCCAGTGTCGCACCAGGTGGTGATTTGATATCACCAATAGCGCGCCCTACTACCTTTGAGCTTTTCTCATCACCATGAACAATAATTTCTAGTGCTTCTGCAGCACCACGGCGCAGTGAGTGCACACTTACAGTATCCGCTTTGCGAACATGGGCGAGCAGTGAACTGGTGGTCGCCTGTTGGGGAGAGATAGCGATATCTATTTCGCCGCCCTGCATAAGATCCGCGTATACAGGGTTGTTGATCAATGTCATTACTTTCTTGGCGCCCAATCGTTTGGCGAGCAGTGACGCCATAATATTGACTTCATCATCATTGGTTAGCGCCAAAAACACATCGGTTTTATCGATGTTTTCATCTAGTAGCAGTTCTTGATCAGTGGCTGAGCCATTGAGAACCACTGCCCTATTAAGTTTTTCGGAGAGATAGGCCGCCCGTTTTGGTGAGTACTCAATAATCTTAATATTGTAGTCGTCCTCAAGCGCTTGACTGAGGCGGAAACCAATATTGCCGCCACCAGCAATAACCAGACGATGGTAAGGTTTTTCCAAGCGGCGCAGCTCACTCATGACCTTGCGAATATTCTTCTTGGCGGCGATAAAAAACACTTCATCACCATCTTCAATCACCGTGTCGCCGACCGGAAACAGCGCCCGGTCTTTGCGATAAATAGCCGCTACTCTGGCATCCGCCTTTGGCATATGCTCCTTTAGGGTGCGCAGTTCTTGACCGACTAAGGGGCTATCCTTGACCGCGCGCAAACCAACCAACTGAATAATACCGTCGGCAAAGTCCAACACTTGTAATGCGCCCGGTTGTTCCACTAGCTTGCGAATATAGTTAGTTACTACCTGCTCGGGAGTAATCATAACGTCGACAGGCATATGCTTGTCATTAAACAGCAACTTTTTATATTTTGGATTGGTGTAATTGGGGGCGCGAACGCGTGCGATTTTGGTCGGTGTGTGAAATAGGGAATAGGCGACCTGACAGGCGATAATATTGATTTCATCGCTATTGGTGACAGCGACTAACATGTCGGCATCTTCAATACCTGCCCTCACCAATACATCAGGATAGCAACCTGTGCCAACCACGGTGCGAATATCTAGGCGGTCCTGCAGTGCACGCAGCGCGCTGTCATTAATATCGACAACAGTGATATCGTTGTATTCACGGGCGAGATTCTCTGCCAACGTGGTACCGACCTGCCCTGCACCGATTATTACTATTTTCATGCTAGTTCCGAGTTATTATCAGCCGTTCTTTTGTAGCCGCGCGTAATAAAAGCCATCGTTGCCATTAATTGTGGGCAATAACTGCCGCCCAAAATCAGTGGCTATGCCCCAGTCCGCATCAATCGTCAATAGGCTGGCATCGGCATGATTTTGCAGAAATTGTTGTACAACTTGATCATTCTCCTCTGGCAGAATCGAACAGGTTGCGTATAACAACACGCCTTTATTAGCCAATGTTTGCCATAACCTTTCCAGCAATCGAAGCTGAATAGCAGACAGCTTAACAATATCCGCAGGTTTGCGCAGTATTTTGATATCTGGGTGGCGGCGAATGACCCCGGTGGCAGAACATGGAGCATCGAGCAGTATGCGGTCAAAGGGACTGCCATCCCACCACTGTTCGGTATCTGCTGCATCTGCAGCTTTTAATATGGCGTTCAGGTTAAGTCGCGCCAGATTGTCCTTCACCCTAGTCAAGCGTTTAGGTTCTAGATCAATAGCCAAAACGGAGCCAAGATCTTGCCGGTTTTCCAAAATATGGCAGGTTTTACCTCCCGGTGCACAACAGGCATCCAAAACGGATTGTCCTGCTTGAAGGTCTAGCAATGAGGCCGCGAGTTGAGCCGCCTCATCCTGCACACTGACAGCACCCTGACTAAATTTCGGCAATTCTGTAACATCTTTAGCCGTGGCCAATATCACACCCTGCATGCTGTAGTCGGTGGCACTGGCCTCAATGCCGCTTTGAGCGAGCAAATCTAAGTAGTCAGAACGGCTGTTATGCAGCGCATTAACACGCAACACCATCGGCGCCTGCGCATTATTAGCAGCAATAATTTCGTCTTGATATTGTGGCCAGCTATCAGCAATTTTATGCAGTAGCCATTTGGGATGGGCTGCAGCAAACACCGCATTATCGGTCTGCGCAGCCATCAGTGCAGCCTGCTGTCGTTGAAAGTTACGAAGCACGGCATTGACCAGCCCCTTGGCCCATCGGCGTTTAAGTTTCTCACTCGCCGCCACAGTTTCATTGATAATCGCATGCTCAGGAATTCGCATATGTAGGAGCTGATAGAGGCCGCAGGCTAGCAAGCCCTGAATTTCCAGATCTTTTTCACGCAGAGGTTTTTGTACCAGCTGTTTTAGCAATAACGCGATCTGCGGATACCAACGCATGGTACCGAAGCAAAGCTGTTTCAGTAGGGCGCGGTCTTTATCGTCGACCTTGTCAGAATACTCAGGCAAAAGTGCAGATAGAGACTGACCGCGCAACACGCCGGCTATAACCTCGGCGGTGGCAGCACGAACATTCATCGGTTACTGGCCCAGCTGTTTGCCGACAGCAAACAGATCCGCTCGCGACTTTAAGATTTCAGCGACGGCTAATCTCGATTTACCGGCAAGTTGGATTTCTTTTAACAATAAACCGCCCTGACCGCAGCAGATCAGTAGGCCTTGATTATCTGCTCGTAAAATTTGTCCGGGTTGCCCAGTCTGATCACTGTTGTCGACCGCACTGCACCAGATTTTTATCCGTTGCCCCTCTATGCTAGAGAATGCACAGGGAAAAGGATTGAATGCGCGCACGCGCCGATCAATTATCGCGGCAGTCTCTGACCAGTCAATCTGGGCTTCGATTTTATCAATTTTGGCGGCATAGCTACTCAGGCTATCGTCTTGAGCCACCGCTATTGACGAGCCCGCTTCAAGTGAGTCAATGGCTTGCAGTAGTGCGGGGCCACCCAAATCGGCTAACCGCGAATAAATTGTGCCGCTGGTATCTTCGTTGCTGATGGCGCAGCGCGCTATCGACAGCATAGGCCCTGTATCTAAACCTGCATCCATCTGCATTATCGTAATACCGGTTTCGGTATCACCCGCTTCCACCGCGCGTTGAATAGGTGCGGCACCACGCCATTTAGGCAATATCGAGCCATGCACATTAATACAGCCAAGGCGGGGTGTATCCAGTATTTTCTGCGGCAAGATCAAGCCATAGGCCACTACCACCATCAAGTCGGCATCGAGTTCAGCCAATGTAGTCTGCTGCTCAGTCTGTTTAAGTGATTGTGGTTGATAGACTGCTAGGCCATGCTCTTCAGCAAGCAATTTTACCGGACTGGCCTGTAACTTTTTGCCGCGACCCGCGGGACGATCCGGCTGAGTATACACAGCAACAATTTGATGACGACCGTCATCGATCAAGGTTCGAAGGTGTCTTGCGGCGAATTCTGGTGTCCCAGCGAAGACGATTTTCAATTGATGGGTTTCCTATGCACGCTGTTTTTTAAGCTTTTTGCGGATACGATCGCGCTTTAGTGGTGATAGATAGTCAACAAATAATTTTCCTTCCAGATGGTCGATTTCATGTTGAATACACACCGCTAATAAGCCTTTGGCTTCCTCCTCAAAAGCATTGCCTTCCCGATCTAGTGCACGAATCATGACATGCGAAGGACGATCGACGGCCTCATAAAATCCTGGGACTGATAGGCAGCCTTCTTCATAGGGTATGGTATCTGGTTCAAGCACCTCAATTTCTGGATTGATATACACTCTGGGCTCATCTCGCTGCTCCGAGATATCCATAACAATAACGCGTTTTTGTACATCGACTTGTGAGGCTGCAAGACCAATGCCCTGAGCAGCCTCCATGGTCTCGAACATATCGTCGACCAGTTGCACAATCTGCTCATCGACAACAGCGACGGGTTCAGCTTTGATACGTAACCGAGGATGAGGATATTCGAGAATATTTAGTCTAGCCATAACCAATGTGACGAAGTTTTTAAAAATGAGTTAAAAGCACTGCTACCCTTAAATTACCTATATAGCACTGGTGGGGTTGCCGCATACTACTACAGCGATTATACACTAACCGAGTACAGGGAAAGGACTCGCAATGATGAAAATATATATTATTCAGGTTAAGCAGATTGAAGGCGAATAATTGCTGATGCGATTATCCATTCCTAGTCTGCGGATTGAAATTGATGCCTGATTTTTCCGAAAGTCACTATTGCCTTGTTGCGCAGCAACTGCCGAATTTTACCCGACAGCTTCAAGCCGACGTACTTGAATATACAGAAAACTATAAACGCTTATTTACTGCCACA
>JASLVT010000107.1 GCA_030741175.1 Porticoccaceae bacterium | reverse complement strand
ATTTGTCGAATTTGAGCCCTCATAGTTGTCTTATCAACCCTCATCGCTTTGTCGCTCTTTTGGTTTCATTGAGTTTGGCCTTACAATAGGAATTAAGAGTTTGCCAATCAACATCTCAGGGTAAAAGGATAGTCCATGACCACAATCTACCATAATCCACGTTGCTCCAAGTCCAGACAAACACTGCAACTACTGCGCGATAATGGCATAGAACCAGATATTGTTCTCTACTTAGAATCACCGATCGACAGGGCGACACTTTTGGACCTTCTCGATAAATTAAATCTTAGCGCGGGGCAACTTGTGCGACGATCCGAACAGGAGTTTAAGGATCGCAACCTGGGTCGCGACGGCGTTGCACAAGAACAGCTAATAGCAGCTATGCTCGATTGCCCGAAACTAATAGAGCGTCCAATAGTGGTCGTAGGTAATAGCGCCAGATTGGGTCGACCACCGGAAAATGTACTGGAGATCATCGATGTCTAATCCCTATATTCTGGTGCTCTACTACAGCCGCCACGGCCATGTAAAAATGCTTGCCGAGCAGATCGCACTGGGTATCGAAAGTGCTGGATTGGAGGCGCGATTGCGCACCGTTCCCGCAGTATCCACAGTCTGTGAAGCAACAGCACAGGATATCCCTGCTGAAGGCGATCTATACTGCACTGAGGAGGATCTGGCGCACTGTTCTGGC
Source organism: Porticoccaceae bacterium (assembly GCA_030741175.1). Taxonomy (GTDB): domain Bacteria; phylum Pseudomonadota; class Gammaproteobacteria; order Pseudomonadales; family Porticoccaceae; genus HTCC2207. Next base: position 4,682 of record JASLVT010000107.1, on the reverse strand, counting down.
TTGCTATTGGGCAGCCCTACTCGATTCGGTAATATGGCTGCACCTTTAAAGTATTTTCTCGACGGTACTGCGGGGCTATGGATGAATGGCTCATTGGTAGATAAACCCGCTGGCGTTTTCACCTCGACCTCTAGCCTGCACGGTGGGCAGGAATCGACATTGCTCAGTATGATGTTGCCGTTACTCCATCAGGGTATGCTGTATGCTGGAATACCCTATGCTGAGCCCGCGCTAAGCAAAACCACCACCGGTGGCACTCCCTATGGTGCCAGTCATGTGGAGGCTGAATCCCTAAGCGAGGACGAGATAAAGATTTGTCGTGCGCAGGGTAAGCGAATCGCGCAGTTATCAACTAGACTTAGCCATCAGGGCGAAATATCGTGACCACGGAGTTAAAACTTTTGCTGAGCAGATCAGCGACTCAAATCAGCTACTGGGGACTAATGCTAGTTACTGCCATTCATCTCTGGTTGCAATCAGCACCGCCAATTATCTACGCTATTAGTCTGTTGCCGCTTATGATCTTTATCCCCGGCATGTTGGCTGACCGTTTGCGAACACTTATCTGGCTGGGGTTTGTGGTGTTGCTGTATTTCTATAACGGTGTGCAAAATATGGCTGTTCCCGAGCCCAAAACGTTGGATATTGTCGAACTGACGCTGAGCGTGTCTCTGTTTAGTGCCGCAATGATCTATGCCCGTATTCGACAGGTTAATAATGTGTAATTGACTACCAGAAAGGATTGTCTAATGGTTGATAATAAGGTTGACAAAGAACGAGGTATTTTCCGGCGTATATTTGGTTTTATCGGCGCTGTCGTTAACGGTGTTCGCACCTTAGTTGGTCTGGTTTTTCTCGGTTTTCTATTGCTCATATTGACCGGTTTATTCGCTGAGGATATTCAGCCCATGCCAGAGAGCGGCGCACTCTATTTGGCGCCCAGCGGTATATTGGTTGATCAAAAAACCTATATTGATCCACTCGGAGAGATTCTCTCTGAGGGAAGCCAGCAGGACAGTGAAACATTGGTAAGGGATATAGTTGAAGCGGTCAATGCCGCCAGTACAGATCGCCGAATTACCCATTTGGTGTTGGATACCGACTACATGGCTAGCGCGAGTCTTAGCAAGCTTGAGGAGATTAGTGTAGCGCTGCTGCAGTTTAAGAAAAGTGGCAAGCCTATTATTGCGCTGGCAGACAATCTGTCTCAATCTCAGTACTACCTTGCGGCTCATGCAGATGAAATTTTGCTAAACCCGCTGGGTAGTGTGATGATTTCCGGCTTTGGCACCAATCGTAGTTTTTTCAAAGATGCCCTAGATAAACTCAAAATCAATATACATGTGTTTCGTGTCGGCAAATTTAAAAGTGCCGTCGAACCTTTTATTGGCAACAGCATGTCACCGGAGTCGCGACAGGAAACCAGCGCGCTAATCACTGAACTCTGGCAATTCTATGGTAATCAAGTTGAGCAATTGCGAGGATTGCCCGCGGGCACCATCCATAGCTATGCCGATAATCTCCATAGCAATTTGAAAGCAAGTTTTGGCAATGCCTCAGCACTCGCCAAAGAGCAGGATCTTATCGATCAGATTGCCACCAGAACCGAGATGCGCGCCTACCTCAATGAGATGATTGCCAGCACGGAGGGTACCTATAATCATATTGGCCTCAATGGTTACCTCAATCATGTGCGCTTGGGCAAATTTTATTCAGCGGAAGCGCAGCAAAATAAAATCGCCCTGATTGTGGCCGCGGGTAATATTGTCGATGGAGAGCAACCCGAGGGCACTGTTGGTGGCGATACGCTGGCGGGCATATTTGCCAATGTGCGTGATAACGACGACATAAAGGCAGTGGTACTGCGCATTGATTCGCCCGGTGGCAGTGCTTTCGCCTCCGATGTTATCCGCGATGCCATGGCAGCTACCCGTGCGAAAGGCATTCCTATCGTTGTGTCCATGGGTAGTCAGGCCGCATCTGGTGGCTACTGGATTGCCACTGAGGCAGATCGGGTTCTGGCTATGCCAACCACCATTACCGGCTCCATAGGTGTGTTTGGTGTTATCCCCACTCTGGAGGACTCTCTCGCCGCTTTAGGAGTGTACTCTGACGCTGTTGATACCACGGCCAATGCCTCTGTTTTACAGCTCAACAGGCCCATGACTGAGCAAGCAAAGATTATCTTCCAATCCGGTGTGGACAATGTCTATTCCCGATTTATTACCCTGGTCGCCAATGCTCGTAATTCCACACCAAAAGCAGTGCATGAGATAGCTCAGGGACAGGTGTGGACGGGTAAAAAAGCACTGGAGCTCGGCTTAGTCGATCAGCTGGGTGATCTGGACGATGCCATAGTTGAAGCTGCGGAGCTATCGGATCTCACTGAGTATTCAGTCGCATATCAGCGCAAGCCTCTGACTATGTACGAGCAATTCCTGTCAGAGATAAATGGTAATATCCGCGCATCACTTGCCGGTCTGGGTATCGATATCAATGAGGTCAGCTGGCTGCCGGATAGTTTGCGACAACAGGCCGTCAGCTTGATCAAGCCCTTTGCCCTATTGGATCAGCTTACCGACCCCAGAGGCGTTTATCTGTACTGTGAGGGATGTCCATCGCAATAGCTGATGTTTGACAGGGCTAAAGCTTCAACACCGCTTTGACAAACGGTGTGGTTAGCCGCCGTTGCTCCTGCATAGAGGCGCCATCAAGAACCTCCAGAGCCTCCATCAATTGGCGACTATCGCGTGGCAAACGATTGAGCATAAATAGCGCCGCCTCATCCGATAGGTAGAGCCCGCGGCGATTGGCTCGGTGTTGAAGTAGTCTTCTGCGATCGGCGTCTTTGTACTGTTGCATTTGCAGTGAGACACCGGACTTAAGCCGCGACAGCAGGTCTGGCAGGCTGACTTGCAAATCGTCGGGCATAGTATGGGATGCAATTACCAATCTGGTTCCTGCTTCACGACATTGATTAAACAAATTAAATAGCGGCATCTGCCAAGTGGATTGATGTGCCACCGTTTGGATATCATCCAGACACAGCAAGCTAGCGGATGCCAACCCCTCCAATACCTGCTCTGGAGGGTAGTCCTGCACCTCGGCTAGAGGCAGATACAGCGCCCCCGCATTATGGCCCAATGCCGTTCGTTGACAGGCTGCCTGTAACAGGTGGGACAACCCGCTACCTTCAGCTCCCAGCAGTAGGGCATATTTCTGCCCTTCATCTTGCAAGACAAAGGTCGCCATATGCTGGGGTGTACCCCGCGGGGCATAAAAATTATCAAATGTGGCTTGATCGTCTAGCTTTACCGCAAGACTCAGTTGTCGAGGTTGATTCACTTGTTGATCCAATTAAACTCAAGTCTTGCGCCCAGTACTAGCTCCGGAACATCTAATGTCGCTACACGACCGCTGCGCAACAGGGCCGAAGTAAGTAAATCGGCTCCCGCTTCTGCATCAACAGCCAGCGTTAACTGATCTCCTTCCACTGCAAATAGCTGCACTGAATCAACTACCTCCAGTTTTTTAAACTGCGCCAATACTGCCTGATAGTCCGCGAAGCTAGCGACACCATTAATACGCACCAAAAATTCACTGGTATTCAGTTGCGGTGTGTAAGTATAAAATCTGGATAAGCTATCCACCAAGCTAGCCACTGCATCGGGCATAAATTCCTGTCCAGCTTCAGCACGAAAATCATTTAACTGGCGTCTTCCAGCGCTCTGATACAACCAGGCACCGCGCACCTCACCAGATGATGTCGTGTAATAGCGCAGAGCTATCCAGCCATCTGTGTTATAGCGTTGCGATGCAGGACTAATGAGATCAGCGCGCAGTGACCAGGCCTCATTTACAGATAGGGATAACTGATCTTGAAGATCATAGTTGGGTAACATATAGGGCATGCCACGGGCCTGCATAGCGCGATCAAATGACTGCAAAGCGGCAGAATTCGACTCGAGCCCCTCGAAATCTCTACCAAATACTGCATCATCGCGAATTATCCAAACCAGAAGTTTGGGTCGGTTAGAGGGTAACACTGGTAATTGCGCCTGACGGATAACCTGATCTAACGCTTGGCGATCAAAACTGACCTCCATACCTGTCTGCCCTTCATCAGTAACAGACGGAATAGTGCGAAAGCCAATGCCGGATACAAACGCATTCGGATTGTTAAGAAATGGTTGAAGTTTAGTCGATTGCATTATTTTGCTATTGCCAGTGAGCTTTACCAGCACCTGCGTCAATGCCTGAGTCAGAGCGAGATCTCGAGATTCCGCCGATTGATCAACCACAGGTACCAGACCGGTATACAGACCGGAGACCTCTTCGGCAAAAGAGTGTAGGCTAAAACAGGCCAAAATCAGCGCAAATATCCGTTTCAACGACTTTTCTCCCAATTAATTTACGACATTGTACCAGTGCTTAATGAAAATTTGGCTCACCCAATCTAAAATAGCGCCCTTATCACTGATGCTGTAAACAGGAACCGCCTTTATGACCGAAAAGACTCAATCCTTGAGCTATAAAGATGCGGGTGTCGATATTGACGCCGGCAATGCCCTGATCGAAAAAATTAAAGGCGCGGCGGTGCGAACTCGTCGCCCCGAAGTTATGGCCGGACTCGGCGGTTTCGGTGCCCTGTTCGAACTACCCACAGGCTACAAAGAGCCAGT
>JASLVT010000106.1 GCA_030741175.1 Porticoccaceae bacterium | reverse complement strand
CTCCGCTTCTCTTGGTATACAGGCTGACTTTAGTATGGCGGGGCGTCCGATGTTTGCTCGAGCTGATATTGCGCACATTGGTGATTACTACAACAATCTGCAGCAATCGGGTTTGGCTGCCGGTGACTTCACCACAATCAATCTATCCCTTGGTGCAGAGATTAACGAGTCAGTATCGGTTGATCTATTCGCACGCAACCTGACCAATGAAGAGGGTCTTACATGGATTGAAACGGAACTAGGGGACGGGCGTGCTAACTATATTCGCCCCCGAACAATTGGCATTGAAGTGCGTGCGCGTTTCGGTCAATAAGTAAACAAAGTAAGGCAATAAATATCACTCTTTTGCAAGCTCATGGACGATGCTCGCTAAGGGTGATATTTTAATTTCTCTATCTGGTGACTGGGTTTATATCACGGAATCCACGAGCCACTATTTTTCATTAGTACCCATGAGGCAGAAATGTACTCTCCACAAGTTTTGATAACTGCAATATTCCAAATCCTACTGATTAGTTTCTCTACCTTGTTATTGAGTAGCGTAACCTTGGCTAAAGAGCCAATCTCAGCAATGGATGTATTTAAGATTGCTTATGCCTCTAATCCCGTTATTTCAGCGGATGGAAAGACTATTGCATTTCATCGCTACTCAATGGATGTTATGACCGATCAGCGCAAAAATGATTTGTGGGTTATCGATGCCGGCGGTAAAAAACTGCGTCAGATATCCAAAGGTTTTGATGCTGTTGGTGCGGCTGCATTTACCCAGTCTGGAGACGCCATCGCTTTTGTCGCTTTTAAGGGAGATACATCCCATATCTATGTGCAACAGTTGAACTCATCCAAGAGATCAGAGTTAGGTGAGGATCTCTCAGGTCCGGCTAACCTAGCCTTTTCACCGGACGGTAAATGGTTGGCATTTACCATGCCGGTTGCTTATAAGCCCGAGACAATGGGCACAATACCTTCTCCACCTGAGGGTGCTGAATGGGCGGAGCCTATCGTGGTTGAAACGCGCAGCCAGTTCAGAGTTGACGGTGGCGGCTACCTGCCCTTTAGTCGTCATCAGGTGTTTTTAATCCCGACACAAGGTGGTGCCGCTCAACAGTTGACGCAGGGACAACAAGATCATAATAGCGCTATCGAATGGTTGCCTGATTCTTCGGGTCTATTGCTGAGTATTAATTTTAAAAATAACGTCAACAAGCCCTGGGATACAGATATTGTTAGGTTGGATTTAAAAACACGCCAACTCAGTGCGTTTACTACTCAGTCGGGCCCAGATTCGGCACCGAAGATATCGCCCGATGGTAAGCGTATCGCTTGGATTGGGCACAAAGATAAGCCAAGTATTTACCATGAATACCAGCTTTATACTGCCAAGCTGGACGGATCAGATATCCGTGAATTGACCACAGACCATGATCTGAGTGTTATCGACTTCGCTTGGCATCCGGATAATCAGCAGCATTACATTCAGTATGAAGATCGAGGACAGAATGTGTTGGCGCTGCTTGCCGCCGATGGTTCTGTTTCAGTATTGACCGATAAGCTTTCTGGATGGGAGTTGGATCAACCCTATGTTCAGGGTCAGTTTTCGGCAAGTGCCGGGGTTGCCGCTGTAACCTTGGGAGATACCATCACGCCAACAGAGTTGGGTGTTGTCGATCGTCAAGGGCGCGTGCAGATGATCACTGACTTCAATCGCTCTCTGCATGATTCTGTTCAGCTTGCCACGGTTGAAGAGCATATTGTTAAGTCGAGCGTTGACCAACGGGAAATACAGTATTGGGTAATGCGCCCGCCAAATTTTGATGTCAATAAATCTTACCCCATGATGTTACAAATACACGGGGGGCCTTGGGCGGCCTATGGGCCGCAGTTTGCGGCGAATAATCAGTTGTATGCGGCTGCCGGCTATGTGGTGGTATACGGCAACCCCCGAGGATCCACCGGTTATGGTGCGGACTTTGCTCATACCATTGATTTTAATTTTCCAAATCGCGACTACGACGACCTTATGGATATGGTTGATGCAACAGTTGCCATGGGCTTTGTCGATAAAGAGCGACTCTATGTTTTTGGCGGCAGTGGCGGAGGGACTCTCACCGCTTGGATCGTTGGCAAGACAGATCGTTTTCGCGCAGCGGTAGCGGTAAATCCGGTCATCAATTGGACCAGTTTAGCTTTAACATCCGATCTCGATAAACTCATAACTAATTACTGGTTTACTGATCTGCCCTGGGAGAATCCAATGGACTATTGGTCATATTCACCGCTGTCTCTAGTCGGCAATGTGACCACGCCAACCATGCTAATGACTGGTGAGGAAGATTGGCGTACACCGATTTGGGAAGCAGAGCAATACTTCAATGCCCTACAGATTGAAGGTGTCGATACGGCGTTAGTGAGGGTGCCCGGTGCTAGTCATCAAATTGAATATCGACCCAGCCAGTTGCTTGCCAAAGTTAATGCAATTTTGGCTTGGTTTGAGCGGTATTCGAAACCTCCCAAGGCGCCGAAGGGTCAGTAGCATTTGCTACCAGATTTCAGCGGTTAAAAAATTTTTTCTTAAGTCTAGTAGGCAGATATTGCGCAAAACACTGGGCATAATTTTCAGAGAGACGGAACATGGCAGTAGCGACGGATAAATATAATTTGGACTCTTTTTATATCAATGGAAAGTGGCAACAAGCTAAAAGTACTAGAAGCACCCTCGATCTGATTAACCCAGCTAACGCTGATACGATTGGCCGCTTGGCGCTTGGAAATGCCGATGATGTGGATAGCGCGGTGGTGGCGGCAAAATCAGCACTTACAACTTTTCAGGCAACCTCGAAAGCACAACGTCTCGACTATCTCGAAAAAATTCTTGTCGCATACAAATCAGGTTACGACGACTTTGCCGAAGCGATTCGCCTCGAAATGGGTGCCCCTATTACGCTGTCTCGTGAAGTGCAGGCTTATACCGGAATAGAGCATCTCGAGTCGACCATTGCCGCTCTTAAAGATTTTGATCTAATACAAGCAAAGTCTGGTTATAGTCTTCATCATGAGCCTGTTGGCGTCTGTGGTCTTATTACACCTTGGAATTGGCCTATCAGCCAGTTGGTGGCTAAGGTCGCGCCGGCTATTGCTGCAGGCTGCACCATGGTAGTTAAACCATCAGAGTTTTCACCTTTGTCAGCGCAATTATTTGCCGACGTTATCGATCAGGCGGCATTGCCACCGGGTGTATTCAACTTGGTCAATGGCGAGGGGCCGACGGTGGGGGCGGCTATTAGTCAGCACCCTGACATTGATATGGTGTCATTTACCGGCTCGACCCGTGCGGGTATTGCCGTTGCTCAGGCGGCGGCAACGACTGTCAAGCGTGTCTGTCAGGAGTTGGGTGGAAAATCACCAATGATTCTGACCGAAGGCATTGATCTACAAACTGTCGTGCCTGAATGCGTATGGCTATGCATGGAAAATACTGGTCAATCCTGTAATGCCGGTACCCGTCTTCTGGTGCCTGAAAGCCTGCATGATGAGGTGGTTGAGATAGCCAAGAAGGCCGCTGAGTCTTATGTGGTAGGCGACCCTGCTGATGAAGCGACGCAGCTTGGTCCACTGGCTAATCGAGGGCAATTTGAAAAAGTGACATCTATTCTACAAGAAGCTGAAACTGCAGGGCTTCAGCCTATAACAGGTGGCTCTGGGCCGGTGAAAGGTTGCAGTGAGGGCTATTTTATTAAACCTACTATTTTTGCCAACCTGAGCAGGGATCAATTTATTGCAAAAGAGGAAGTCTTCGGCCCAGTGCTAGCGATAATGCCATACAAAACACCAGAAGAGGCGATCGACATTGCCAACGCAACACAATATGGACTCTCTGCCTATATCTACGCCAAAGATAACGCCACTGCTGAACCCATAGCTCAGCAAATGAGATGCGGTATGGTACATATTAATGGTGCACCACTGGTGGCTGAAGCGCCCTTTGGTGGCTATAAACAGTCAGGCAATGGTCGCGAGTGGGGCTTGCTTGGCTTACATGAATTTCTTGAAGTGAAAGCGGTAATGAAGGTTTCCTAATGCCAACTATTATAAAAAATACAGCCAAATGACTGCGCTACGAGAAAAATTTAGTAGTCGTCTAGGTTTTGTTTTAGCCACCGCCGGATCCGCTGTGGGTATTGGTAATCTAGTAGGTTTCCCAGTGAATGCCGCCAAGAATGGTGGTGGCGCCTTTTTGCTGATTTATCTTGTTTTTGTTTTTTTTATCTGTCTGCCTGTATTGATGGCCGAGTTGGCTATGGGGCGACATACCAGAAGTAATCCGGTAGGTGCCTATAGTCAGATTTCACAGCATCAGCAATTTTGGCGCCTCACCGGAATGCTGAAAATTATTACCCCCTTTATGATTGCCGTATTTTATATGGTCATCACTGTTTGGCTTTTCGTTTATCTGGTTATGTCTGCCTCAGGGCAGCTCGACTATCTCGCCAGACCGGATAGTTTTAACAACACTATTAATAGCCCGAATATATTTGTCGCAATGTTGCTGGTGGGCGCGATGGTATTTTTTATCCTCAGTTCGGGGGTTCAAAGAGGCATTGAACGCGCAGCCAAAGTATTGATGCCGTCGCTTTTTATTATGTTGCTAGTCTTAGTCATCTTCGTGTTAAGTCTTGATAATGCATTCGCCGGTGCGCGATTTTTTCTAGTCCCAGATACTACCAAGTTAAATGCAAGCGTTATAAATAATGCGCTGTCTCAGGCGTTTTTCTCTCTATCACTGGGTATGGGGATTCTTATTACTTATGGGTCTTACCTCGATAAAAAGGACAATATACTCAAAGCCGGTTCCATGGTTGCCGTAGCAGATACCTCGGTAGCTTTTATCGCCGGTTTATTAATACTGCCAGCGATCTTCTCCTTTAATCCGCAGGTGAATACTGCCGAGCTAAGTGATTCATCAGTTAGTTTGATCTTTATTCTTCTGCCTAATATCTTTTTAACCCTCCAAGATATCATTGGTTTTTTTGGCGCTCATACTATTGCGACGGTTTTCTTTTTACTGGTTTTTTTCGCCGCTATCACTTCACTGGTCTCAATTATAGAAGTGCCGGTAGCCTATCTGATCGATGAAAAAAATATCTCGCGTAGACGCGCACTAATGCTGCTAGCTCTTATTGGCGGTACACTAGTTGTTATGTCGGCTCTGTCTTTTGGTGTGTTAAAAATACTCGCTGAATTTACAACTTATGCCGGTCAGACTAAGTCGTTTTTTGATGTGATTATTGATGTTTTTTACGACACTATTTTGCCGTTAAATGGCCTGATGGTGTGTTTATTTGTTAGCTTCCGATGGAAGCATCATCAACTTACCCGGGAGCTTG
>JASLVT010000105.1 GCA_030741175.1 Porticoccaceae bacterium | reverse complement strand
GCTCTGGCAGTCTTTTCAACCGCTATGGCCTATATCCTATTCTTTCGGATACTGTCCTCATCAGGGGCCACCAATGTGGTACTGGTCACTTTTCTTGTCCCAATTACTGCAAGCTTTTTAGGTTGGCTTATTCTCGATGAGCAACTCCATGGCAACCACTTTTTAGGAATGGCATTTATCGGTCTGGGACTGGCAATTATTGATGGGCGACTTTGGGCACGACTTAGATCATAATTCGCTCTAAAGAATCAACTATCAGCAACCTAATCAATAACCGCAGGATAAGAAATGAGCTTACCTACTAGTCAGACTAGTGTAGAAATTACCGAGCCGGGCTCTCCAGATGTACTCAAACCCACCACAAGATCTCTACCTCAACCAGAGGAAAATGAGGTATTAATTGCCGTTGCCGCCGCGGGTATTAATCGCCCCGATGTCTTTCAGCGCCTAGGGTTCTATCCGCCACCTCCAGGAGTTACCGATATTCCGGGACTGGAAGTAAGCGGTACCGTGGTTGCCCTAGGTAGCGGTGTCACGCAGTGGTCTGTGGGAGATAGCGTCTGCGCACTATTGGCGGGCGGGGGTTATGCCGAGTATGCGGTGGCAGATCAGTCCCTGTGTCTACCGGCACCGGAGAATATACCCCTAGCACATGCTGCTGCGTTGCCAGAAACCTGTTTTACCGTATGGCACAACTTATTTGAGCGCGCTGATCTGCAAGCTGGTGAATGGTTATTGGTGCATGGCGGTGCCAGTGGTATCGGCACTACGGCGATCCAGATGGCTAGCGCTATGGGTGTCAATGTAATCGTCACTGTCGGCTCCGACGAAAAGTGCGCAATCTGTGAGGAACTGGGTGCAGTTAAAGCGATTAACTATCATAAGCAGGATTTTGTTGCAGTCAGCCAAGAACTCACTGGCCGCGGTGTTGATGTAGTACTGGATATGGTCGGTGGTGACTATGTGCAGAAAAACTTTGCCGCCTGTGGACCCAGAGCCAGAATTGTCAATATCGCATTTTTGCGCGGCTCCAAGGTTGAGGTGGACTTACTGCCCGTTATGTTAAAACAGCTTGTTCTGACCGGTTCTACATTGCGCGCACAGCCACTGGAAAACAAGGCGCGTATAGCCGCTGGAGTCAGGGATCAGATTTGGCCGCTGATTGCCAGCGGGCAGTTTAAGCCCATAATTCATAGCAGTTTTCCATTGGCAGACGCCGGCAAAGGTCACAGCCTAATGGAGAGTAACCAGCATATTGGAAAAATTATTCTAGAGAACTAATTCAGCAGTTATGATAAATAACAAAAACTCTAAGCTTGTCTATTCCACTGAGACGGGCCGTATCAAACAGGATGACAGTCCAAGTCGCCGTTATCAAGGGGATGGCATTGTACGAATTCGTCGAGAAACCAGTGGCCGCAAAGGAAAAGGCGTCACTACCGTAACCGGCATCGATCTAAATGATGCCGACCTCAAAGCACTAGCCAAGCAACTGAAACAAAAGTGCTCTACAGGTGGCACGGTGAAAGACGGAATTATTGAAATACAGGGTGACCATAGGGATAAACTTAAATCCGAACTGGAAAAGCTTGGTCATCAGGTCAAACTGGCGGGTGGCTGAGATGAGTAAAATCGCCAAAGCCTATGGTACCTGGCCCTCAGTTATTAGTGCGGAACTTATTACCCAAGCCGCACCGCGGCTCAGCTTTATTCAGTCTTATGACGAAAATCTCTATTGGGTTGAGGGGCGGCCTTGGGATGCAGGGCGCAATGTGATTATGTGCCGCGATAGCGCTGGCAATATCAGGGATCTATTGCCCAGCCCCTTCAGCCATCACAGTAAAGTCCATGAATATGGCGGCATGGCCTATACCCTAAACGGTAGCTATCTGTATTTTGTCAATGCCGCAGATCAGCGCATTTACCAATTAAATATAACTGAAGCAGAGCAACCCATAGCCCTCACAGAAGAGGGTCTGCGCTTCGCCGATTTAATGGTAAATACTGAACAGCAACAGCTGATCGCCGTCGCCGAACAACACCATGATGGCGCTGAGCCAGAGAATTTTATTGCTGGGATCAGTCTTATTACTGGTGATATCAGTGTGCTGGTTAGCGGTGCAGATTTTTATGCCTACCCGCGACTAAGCCCAGACCAACAGCAGCTTTGTTGGATCGAATGGCAGCACCCTAATATGCCTTGGGATAGCACCCAACTGTGGTCCGCAAAACTGAAAAATGGACATCTGTCTGAGAAAAAATTAGTCGCAGGATCTGATAATAATGAAGCTATCTTTCAACCCAGTTGGTCACCGGATAACCAGCTCTACTATGTATCCGATAAAGATAATTGGTGGAATATCCACCATGCCAATGGCGAACCTGTGCTAAGTAAGGCAGCGGAATTTGCCATGCCATTGTGGCAGTTTGGCATGAGTACCTATGACTTTATTGACCCCAATACCATTGGCTGCATCTGGACCGAGCAAGGCCTATGGCATAGTGGCTTTATTTCTATTACCACAGGGCGATTGAGCGTTACCGAAAGCCAATTCAGCAGCCTCGAATCTGCTTGCTGTCATCAGGGGCAGCTCCATGTCGTGGCTGGCGCCGCAGCAATAGCCAATCAAATTATTGGCATCGAGCCCAATTCAGATAAACATAACTTTACATCAATCTATGCCCCCTCGGGTCTAGATTTGACAGCTGATGATATAGCACAGCCGCAATCGCTATTTTTCCCTACGGGCGACAATCAACTGGCTCATGCTTTCTTTTATCCGCCAACCAACGCTCAGTATCAGGGTCTAGATAATGAAAGACCTTTGGTGATTGCCCTCTGCCATGGCGGGCCAACCGGCGCCACCGATAGCGGTCTCAACCTAAAAATTCAGTACTGGACCAATCGAGGTTTCGCCGTCGTCGATATTAACTATCGCGGCAGTACCGGCTTTGGCCGTCAGTACCGGCAAGGACTACAAAATGCATGGGGTATAGCAGATGTAGAAGATACCCAATACGCCATTAGCTTTCTGGCCGAGCAGCAAAAAATTGATCCCCAGCGCTGCTTGATTCGCGGAGGCAGTGCTGGTGGCTACACTGTTCTATCAGCCCTGACCTTCACCGACACTTTTAAGGCAGGTGCCAGTCTCTACGGCATAGGCGACCTGGAAACGCTGGCTACTGACACACATAAATTTGAATCCCGTTATCTGGATAGCCTAATCGGCCCTTATCCAGAGTGCAGAGATATCTACTTGCAACGCTCGCCTATTTATCATGCTGAGGGACTTAACTGCCCCGTGATTTTTTTGCAGGGGTTACAGGATAAAGTAGTACCCCCCAATCAAGCTGAGATGATGGTGGAACTCCTTCAGGAAAAAGGTATTCAAGTGCAGTATGTTACCTTTGCCGATGAGGGCCATGGCTTTAGAAAAGCCGATAATATAATTCTTGCGATGGAGTCAGAACTGGCCTTCTATCGGAATGTATTCAGTCTGGAGGAGACAGCCTAATCATGGGTCGCTATCGCCCTCCTCGCCCCGAAAGCTCACCCTATATTACAAGTGAGGGCGCCGCAAAAATGCGCGCCGAATTGCGTGAACTTTGGAAAGTAGAGCGACCTCAGGTTACACAGGTTGTGCATGAAGCGGCCAAAAACGGCGATCGCTCGGAAAACGGTGACTATATCTATGGCAAGCGCCGCCTTCGGGAAATTGATAGCAGAGTACGTTATCTGAGCAAACGACTCGAAGATGCCACCATTGTTGAAGATAAGCCTCGCGACCCATCCAAGGTGTTTTTTGCTGCCTGGGTTACTGTTGAAGATGAGGATAGTGGCGACCAACAAACTTTTAGACTGGTGGGCTCGGATGAAATCGACGCCAAACGCAACTGGATCAGCATTGACTCACCCATGGCGCGAGCATTAATTGGCAAAGGCATAGACGATGAGGCCCAGGTAAAAACACCGGCGGGAGACCGTTGTTTTATTATTACCGCAATTCGTTACTGAACTCTCGATAAGGGTGAGATCAGGGTGAGAGCCGGGTAATATCCCAGCTATCTCCATCAAGACGATAACTAAATCGGTCGTGCAACCGACTTTCGCCACCCTGCCAAAACTCTATCTCATTGGGTACCACTCGATAGCCACCCCAAAAGTCTGGCAACGGAATCTCGCCGTCTGAAAACTCGCGCTTAACCTGATCAAACTGATCATCCAATACCTGACGTGAGGCAATAGGACTGCTCTGTTTAGAGGCCCAAGCCGCTAATTGACTCTCTCTGGGTCGACTCAAAAAATAACGCTCAATTTCGGCTACAGATAATGGCTCAGCGTGACCACCGACAATAATCTGGCGATCCATCTGTAACCAAGGGAAAAGCAAACTTACCTGTGCATGGTTGTCGATTTCCTGCGCTTTGCGGCTACCGAGATTGGTGTAAAAAACAAAACCTTTTGCATCAAAGCCTTTAAGTAATACCATCCTTTGCCAAGGCTTTCCCTCGGCATCAACCGTAGCAATACTCATCGCCGTGGGATCCTGTATTTTGGCTTGAATAGCTTGATCCATCCACAGGGTAAACTGGACGAATGGATCATCTGCCAGCGATTCTCGACTCAGCTTGCCGTAATCATATTCCCGTCGATTATCTTCCAAACTCATATGGCTTCCCCAGTTGCAATATAAAGGATACTACATAGTACCAATCGATTGCCCACCGTCCACCGGTAAAGCGACACCGTGCAAATAACTACCCGCATCACTGGCAAGTAATAAGAACGGTGCCGTCATCTCGTCCATTTCACCCGGTCGGCGCGCAGGAGAGGATCTTAAAAAATCTTGGGCTTCAGGAGAAGCAAATGCAGCCTCGGTCATTTCGGTTAAAAAATACCCCGGACACAATGCATTAACCCGAACCCCTTTACTGGCCCACTCCAGCGCCAGAGATTTTGTCAGCTGAATCACTGCCGCTTTGGACGCGGAGTAAGTCGATTGACCATAGGATACTCGCAGGCCCAAAATAGAGGCGGTATTGACAATTGCACCACTGACGCCGGCAGCAATCATACGTTTGGCCGCCTCCTGAGCAACTATCCAGACACCTTTAAGATTGGTGTCCATCATTCTATCAAAGGCAGACTCATCAATTTTCAGCGCACTCTTCATATCAGCGATGCCTGCGTTATTGGCCACCACGCTGATGGTACCTAAGGCCGCTTCCGCCTGATCAAATGCTGTCACAATGGACGCGGAGTCAGTGACATCCATAGCCACCGCAACCGCCTCGCCGCCATCAGCCGCAATCTCAGCCACCAGTGACTCAAGACGCTCCACTCGCCGCGCTGCCACAACCACTTTCGCACCGCGAGCCGCCAGGACCTTGGCAAAATGCACGCCAAAGCCACTAGAGGCGCCAGTCACCATGGCAACTTTG
>JASLVT010000104.1 GCA_030741175.1 Porticoccaceae bacterium | reverse complement strand
GCCAATACCAATGGCATTGACACGCACTTCTCGGTAGCTACACTCGATGCAGTTGCCGTGCATATAGCCGATTCCACCAAGAACCAGCATCCCCTCTCGCGCACATGGTAAATTTCCGCTGGGTAATCCAACACTGCCGAAATTGAGGGGCATGGAGATACCACTTTTATGATTGTTGGCTATAGAAACGAAATGGTAGTTTGAGTTGAAATCTCTATCAACTTAATAAGCGCCACATTATTACGAATAAATGCCAATCAAAACTGCTTTATTTGCGTCGATAATCGCGGGGCGATACGCCATGCCAACCCTTAAATGCGCTGGAGAAGGATCCCTGATCCGCATACCCCAATAAAAAAGCGATATCAGTGATACCGAGACGATTATCCGACAAATAACGTAACGCTAGTTTCGAACGCACCTCCTGCAGAACGTTAAGGAAATTAGTTTCCCGATCAGAAAGTCGCCGCTGTAGCGTGCGCCGAGAAATATTCAACTTACTCGCCAGCTTATCAATGGTGACCTCACCTTCAGGAAGGTACTGAATGATAGATTGCTTAAGGCTCGAAAGCAGTTTGTCGGCAGGGTCATCACCATCAAAAAAATCCCTAAAAGGCCGCTCATGATCAGGGCCCTCTTGATAATTTTGTTTAAGTATCGGATAACTCAACGCGTTGCGTTTAAAAAATAGGCTGCTGTGAGGCCGATCAAAGTAAAGATTGGGACCAAAAGTGTCCTCCAAGGCGCGGATATCTTGCGGACGAGAATAAGTGAACTCCGCCTTAATAATCGTTACTGGTCTAACGCAGAGTGAATTAAAGATACCCGCTGATCCTGACAGCATCTCATCGCTATATAAGCGCCTACGACCTGTTTCAGGTAATAGTGGCTCCCAGCGTAACTCGACCAAGTCATCACTGCGATATGTTCTAATTTGGCCAATATCACCGCGCATTTGCAGCTGACTGGGCATCAGATTGAGATAATCCTTAAAGGAACGGCACACCGTCGACAGGTAGAGTTGGATATTAAGACCGGTCAGATAGGTCACTCGGCCCACAATCAGACCTATATCTGGATTATTAGTAATGTCGGCGAGTGATTGGAATAATCGGTAATAACTGGCCACGGGAAAACGATGATCAGGAATCGACAATTTTTTGCCATCCAGACCCGCACTTTCCAGTAGTGCGTCGAGATCTAAGTCAAATTGTTCGGCAACTTGCAATAATGTATTGATTGGCGCAGCAAGCACAGTCCAATTGGAGTCAACAGTTTTATTAGCCTCAGCACTAGAATCCATAAATGAAACAATCAGAAAGCATTTATCGGGCGGGTAGCTTAACACCAGCACAGCTAACTTTACAGATGACATTTAAATAAATACTGTATATATTAACAGTGCTTGTTTTGCTAAAATTGTTACTCCAGCACAGTTATTAAAATGACCAATACAGAAATAATCTCTAATCTACTGACCCGTCAGGACACTTGGCGCGGCCGTAATCGACGGTTGCCTAGATCAACTATTTGTACAGGTCATAAAGATTTAAACGCACTACTACAAGGTGGCTGGCCCGCCTCTGCGCTTATCGAACTGATGCCTCAGCAGCTGGGCATTGGCGAATTAAGTCTATTGTTACCAACATTAAAAAACCATAGTCACAATGGTCATTTATGCCTGTGGCTAGATCCTCCCTATCAACCCTACGCACCTTCCTTATCTGCAGCCGGTATCGCTCTGGATAAACTTATTATTGTCCGCAGTAAAAATATCAAAGAATGGTTATGGGTCGCTGAGCAATCTATTCGCAATGGTGCCCTGCTACTAGCTTGGGTTAGACAGCAACCCGCGCGCTATACACAGCTACGTAAATTACAACTGGCAGCAGCTGAGAGTAATAGCAGTGCCTTTATATTTAGTCCTATTGCGGCTCTAAGCGCGCCCTCTCCAGCTACGCTGCGTCTGAAACTGGATAGCCAATATATTCATCAGTTACAAATAACCCTGTGTAAATTACGTGGTAGAGTAGCAGGAGCGAAGTTGCAACTGAATTTACAGCAATACCCTTCACAGCGAACAGCACTCAATCAATTACCGACTGGTCGACATCGCACCTATTCGGATAGTGCAATGTTAGCAAGTCAAAATTCGCCACTTCACAACTAAATGACAATGCGTTATCAGCGTCAGGAAATCTGGCTGTATCTACAATTCCCTCTGCTGAGTTTGGAAGCATTATTACCCGAACTCAGTCCTGAGCAACAGTCGAAACCTATTGCCGTGATCAGTTCTGAGAAAAATACTCAGCGTGTACTCTGTTGTAATAGCCAAGCCGGCGCTTGGGGAATCGAGCCCAACCTTTCTATTTCTACAGCTCTTGTACTATGCCCGGAGCTGATGACTTTGTCGCGACAGCCTGAAAAAGAACAGCAGCAATTGCAGCAACTTGCCCTACTTGCCTATAGTTTTAGCCCTGTGGTTATTTTGCCTAACGAGCGCAAGCAAAAATCAAATAACTTCAAATTTTCTACTCGCCCTTTAGGGCTATGGTTGGAAATATCCGGTTGCGATAAATTGTTTAAAGGTTACAACAATCTCCTACAAGCGTTAGCAAAGAAGCTACAAGATCAATCCATTTCTAGTGTTACTGGTATAGCTCATAACCCCATGGCCGCACAGTTACTCTGTCAGCCAGAGTTTCAATGCCAACTCCCGACGACAACAGAGATACAGCAACAATTACTCAGCACAAATTTGAGTCAATTGGATTGCAGCACTTATCAGCAACAAAGTTTTAAACGACTGGGTTTAAATCATGTGGGAGATTTACTCGCATTATCCCGGAGTGCGCTAAGCCGTCGTTTTGATCATCAGCTGATGGATATTATTGCTCAGCTAAAAAACGAGAAACCTTTTTCTGCTCGACGATTTCAACCCGCTAATAGCTTTCGCGATGTTATTCAAAATACTCAAGGTATTTTTAATAAAGAGAATTTGCTGTTTCCGATGAAGACATTACTTCAACGTCTATGCCTATACCTCAGTGCACGTTACTGCCACTGTCGAGAGCTTGAATGGCACTTTGAACCCTTAATCGGTGAAGCAAA
Organism: Porticoccaceae bacterium; assembly: GCA_030741175.1. Taxonomy (GTDB): domain Bacteria; phylum Pseudomonadota; class Gammaproteobacteria; order Pseudomonadales; family Porticoccaceae; genus HTCC2207. The sequence goes on along the minus strand of JASLVT010000104.1, from coordinate 2,367 downwards.
AACGATGAAAGTACAGCTCTCTAGCAGACACAATAATTGGTCGGATCTGTTGTTACTAAGTCGCTTGCAGTTGGAACGATTAGAACTCCCACGCAGTATTGAACAAATTACTTTATTCAGTAATCAGTTTATCGATGTCCCTCAGGGGTCATTTAATCTAGATTTATTTGGAGAACATCATTGCTCAGAGCAGTCCTCTGAGTTAATTGATAGACTTAATGCACGACTGGGAATAGACGCCTTATCAAGACCTACCCTGAACCAAGACTATCTACCCGAACAGGCGAGTAGCTTGGCCAACATAGACAAGCAGACAGACGATAATCCGAATAAAAAATCAACCGCCCCGCAGCCCCTGTGGCTATTAACGGAGCCTGCGCCAATACAAATTCGCAATCAGCAGCTGTACTGGCATCAACCCCTAACTATTGTCAGTGGACCAGAGCGCATATGTGGCAATTGGTGGCAGACTGAGCAGCAACGAGACTACTATCTGGCATGCGATAGTAGTGGTGCACGCTACTGGCTATTTAGAGAAACCAGCAGTCAGCGCTGGTTTATTCATGGGCTGTTTTCTTAACCAGCCCATGAATTGGTATTACACATTAACCATCAAACTGTTCTTTGAGTTTAAACTTTTGAACCTTGCCAGCTGGATTGCGTGGCAACATATCAATAAAGTGCAACTGGCTGGGCAATTTATAACGAGCCAGAGACTCACCGGCAAAGTCTCGCAACTCTTCCAAAGTCAACTCAGCCCCTTCGTTAAGAGCCACAATGGCCGCTACAGCCTCACCCCATTTGTCATCGGGCAGACCGATAACAGCCACCTCCTGAACTGCCGGATGGCCGTATAAAATGCTCTCCACCTCGGCTGGATAAATATTTTCACCACCGCTAATCACCATGTCTTTTACACGGTCGCAGAGAAACAAAAAGTCTTCATCATCCAGATAACCAATATCGCCACTGTGGAACCAACCCTCAGAATCAATCGCCTCGGCCGTGGCATCCTCGCGATTCCAGTAGCCCTTCATGACATTGGGCCCCTTGATACACACCTCGCCATGGACACCAGCGGCTACGGGGTTATTCTCTTCGTCGACAATACGTACCTCTGTAAACATAGGTGCTTTGCCTGCTGAACCCACTTTGACCATGGCTAGATCGCTAGCCAATAAACTGGCATATGGCGCCGTTTCAGTGAGACCATAGCCCTGAGTAAAGTTAATGCCACGATCACCATAGGTTTTTATCAGTGGCACAGGTACGGGCGCGCCACCACAAGTAAGTCGTTCAATACTCGATAAATCGACGGTGGCAAAATTTTCATGTTGCGCCATCATCAGAAACATTGTTGGTGCACCAAACATGGTTGTTACTCGATGCTTCTCAATCAGCTTCAGCACCTCACCAGCATCAAAGCTGCGCAATAACACCACTTCAACACCTTTGGCCAGCGATAACAATGTGGTGACATTCAGACCACCTATATGGAACAAGGGCGCACAGGTCAAAGTAGTGTCTGCAACATTGCCCTCACCAAAACACACATTAATACTGTTCCAAAAGATATTGCCATGGGTCAACATGGCACCTTTAGGTAGACCTGTGGTACCTGAGGTATACATAATAAAAGCGACATCATCGCTCGCCACTTTTTCACTGGCTTGAATCGGTTCGGCAGCACTCATCAGAGACTCGAGTGATTCCCAGTTATCAGCATCAGATTCAGCAGTGATATAACGATTACAGTCGAGATTAGAACGCTCTGAGTCAATAAGAGGACGCAACATATCATCGGCAACCATAACGCTAATACCTGCATCGTTGGCGATAAAACGCACTTCGGGTCCGGTTAAACGAAAGTTCAGCGGCACAAATATAGCGCCCAGACATCCGCAGGCATAAAGCATTTCCAAAAACACTGGATGATTAAGGCCGATATAACCTACCCGATCACCCGCAACCACACCGCCGGCGCGTAACACTGCTGCCAAATGCCGTATTCGATCACCTAGTTCGGCAAAACTCTGGGTTTTGCCTTCAAAGGTCAACGCGGGCTTGTCTGGTGAAATGGTTGCACGACGCAGAAGCGTCTGACCTAAACCAATATCGGCACTTGGTAAGCTAGTCATAGGATATCCCTCAATTTTTATATTTATAAACGCCAGTCGCGATACAGCGATTAGGCTTCAATCTATCCCGTGATCATAAAAGCTGTTTTAGAAAATTTCCATTGTTTCACCACCAATTGGCACCATCTACAACAAACTTGGCATGCTTTCTGCAATCACCATAGCGAGGAGCTTCATAGCCCCTAATTAAGTCAGGCAGATTAGTCATTGGGATAATAAATGCGTATCA
>JASLVT010000103.1 GCA_030741175.1 Porticoccaceae bacterium | reverse complement strand
AATTAGCAGAGCCTTGGAGTTGGCCACCAGCAGCATTGAGTGATAATGCAGATTGGCTAGGTTGCCGTTGAATCGCGGCATCAATCTCCTGGGTCACTTCAGCCGATTGCAAATGATCTTGTGGCCGATCCTGCGCCAATGCCTTACTTAACGTGCCATACACAAAACCATGAATAGCCCGACTGTCGCGAAAACGGACCTCATGCTTGGTGGGGTGCACATTGACATCGACATCTGCTGGCTCGATCTCAAGAAATAGAACGAAGGCAGGATGCCGGCCATGATATAGCACATCTTGGTACGCCTGACGGATCGCATGGGAAACAACTTTATCGCGGATACAACGTCCATTGACGAAAAAATGCTGCAGATCCGCCTGGCTGCGAGAAAATGTGGGCAAACCCATCCAACCCCAGAGACGGATGCCCAAACGATCATTATCCACATAGAGTGCCTGCTGCATAAAAGCTGAGCCACAGATGTCCGCCACACGTTTTTCTTGCTCAAGTTGACTCTGCGCCGGATGCAGGTTGATCTGAGCCCGTTGGTTATGGCGCAGGCTAAACGCAATATCCATACGACTTAATGCCAGCTTTTTTATACTTTCATCAATACGGCTGTACTCTGTGCCTTCGGTGCGCAAAAATTTCCGTCGCGCCGGTGTATTAAAAAATAGATCTCGTACTTCAACACTGGTCCCCCGCGGATGGGCCGCAGGCTGCAAATCCACTTCCATATCGCGCCCCTCAGAGACTGCCTTCCAGCCATTGGCACTACCCTCGATGCTAGAAGTAAGTGCGAGACGTGATACCGAGGCAATACTGGCTAAAGCCTCCCCACGAAAACCCAAAGTGGCAACTGCCTCAAGATCCTGCAAATCATTAATTTTGCTTGTAGCGTGACGACTAAGAGCCAGAGCCAATTCAGTTTCGGCGATACCAACACCATCATCGCGCACCTTAATCAGCTTAACCCCACCCTGCTCTATCTCTATATCGATTCGTTTGGCACCAGCATCTAGACTATTCTCAACTAGCTCTTTAAGCACCGATGCGGGACGCTCAACCACTTCTCCAGCAGCAATTTGGTTGGCTAATTGCGGACTAAGAATTTTGATGCTAGACATTGAAGGAGACCTTGGTAACCGGATTAGCGCGGCGGTATCTTAAGCTTTTTGCCCACTCGAATCTTGCTAGAGGACATATTATTATGACGTTTTAACGTTCTCATAGAGACATTAAAACGCACGGCGATTTCAGATAGCGTATCGCCGGGAGCGACCACATAGATGCGATCTACCCGATTACCATATTTTGCTAGCAAGGTGCCATCTGGTGGATTATCAGAAAAATACTGCTCAATACCCTGAAAAATCGCCCTTGCCATTTTATTTTGATAACTACTGCTACTTAGTTTTCGTGCCTCGCTAGGGTTGGATATAAATCCAGTCTCTATTAATAGCGATGGAATATCAGGCGATTTAAGTACTAAAAATCCAGCCTGCTCAACTTTTTTCTTATGTAATCGAGCAACGCCACCCATATTTTTAAGAACATAGGCTCCCGCCTCAAGACTAGTACTCAATGTGGCTGTCATCGATAAGTCTAACAATACGCCAGCAAGTAATTCATCCCTACCATCTAAGCTCAGTGAAGTGGCACCACCAATTAAATCAGCACGGTTTTCTTTATCGGCAAGGTATCTAGCAGCCTCACTGGTAGCACCCTTGGTCGAAAGAGCGTAAACGGAAGCACCATGAGCTGACGGATCGGTGAAAGCATCCGCATGAATCGAGATAAATAGATCAGCCTGTTTATCACGGGCAATTTGTGTGCGCCTACGGTGAGCCAGATAGTAGTCACCACTGCGAACTAACTCACCCTGAAAGTTAGGATTACCATCTAATAACGCCTTAACTTTCTTTGCTATTTGCAGTACCACTATTTTCTCACGCACTCTTCTAGGCCCCAAAGCACCGGGATCTTCACCCCCATGGCCCGCGTCAATAGCAATAACAATTCTGCGATCTTTCTTCTCTACCACCTCATCTAAGGTGCGGCTGACGACATTCTTTTTATCAAACAGATCAATCACCAGTCTGTTTCCGTACTGCTCATTTGCAGGCAAGGGAAAACTTTTTGGGCTCACGGTATTGTTCAAATCGAGCACCACTCTGACATCAGTTTTATTTCGCACTGCCACGCGAATACCGGCGATAGGGGTATTAGTAAAATCTAAATCAGTAAATTCGGTTTTGATACGCGCATCACTGATATCAATCACCAACCGATTAGGGTTTTGCAAAGCGAATAGATTGTGTTCAACTCGACTACTGAGATCCAGTACTAACCTCGTTTTGTCTGGCGCGCGCCATAGCCGAACAGATTCAATATCTGTAGCCCACAGTTGCATCGGCACCAACCAGAGTAGCGCGATCGCTGCACATTTAAATAGGATTTTGAAATAACGCAGTATCATCTTCACCCTTTGTCCAAATCCAACTGGCCAATCAACTGTTCTCCAACTTCAGAATAAGCGGCTAGGGTAACACAGCGACCATCTCCGGACTGACTTATCTCTATGGCGATATCAGCTTGCGGCAAGAACCCCTGCCCTCTCTCTGGCCATTCTATCAAGCATAACTGAGCCTCTGCCAGATACTCGCCAAAGCCCATATATTCAAGCTCCTCGGCATCGGCAATGCGATATAGGTCAAAATGAAAAACTTGTCCCGCGGGCAGCCGATAGGGCTCTACTATTGTATAAGTGGGACTCTTAACTGAACCACAATGCCCTAGGCCCTGTAAAATTCCCCGTGACAAAGTAGTTTTCCCTGCACCTAGTTGGCCTTGCAGAGTGATCACCATAGGGTTCTTTATCAGTGCACTTAGTGCCTGCCCAAAGGCAACCGTGGCGGTCTCATCGGCCAGCTCAATGGTTTTTTTTGCTAGCTTCGATAACGTATTCATAGATAATTCTGATTTAACAAGCCACGCAAATGGGGCAATAGGTCAGAGGCCATCAACCCCCGCGACCCCTGCTCCTGAACAGCCAAATCTGCCGCACTGCCATGCAGACAGCAGCCCAACTCAGTCGCAGTCTGGATATCGCAGCCCTGAGCAATCAGGCCTCCGATAATACCGCTGAGAATATCACCCATACCAGCAGTAGCCATTGCTGGATTACCATAGGTGCAGACCTGAATTATTTTATCTGGGCCGGCAATCAATGTGCCCGGACCTTTAAGCAACACAACACCGGCATATTTCTCCTGTAACAGGCGCACCGCACTGTATCGATCTGCCTGTACCTCTGCCACGGATAGTCCCAATAGACGAGCTGCCTCGCCAGCATGTGGCGTCAACACCCATTGACTACCATCGGGATCAGGCACGACACGCCCCTCTGCGAGAATATTCAAGCCATCTGCATCCAACACCATCGGTAGCCCAACAGCCACCGCCTTTTGCAGCAATTGCTCGGACCATGATGAGCGACCCAGACCGGGACCAACTACCAATACGCTCGGTCGATTGAGCAGTGGCTCTAATTCTTGACCCGAAACGACTGGACAAGCCATGACTTCAGGCTGCCGCATTAACATCGGTGCAACATGTTCGGGGCGTGTAGCCAAACTGGTGAGGCCAGCACCAGTCTGCAAGCAGGCTTCAGCCGCTAAAATAGCGGCACCACCAAAGCCTCGCTCACCACCTATCACCATGGCATGACCACGCTGATTTTTGTGTCCATCAACGGCTAACTGCGGCAAATAATCCATCAACTCAAACAGATCCAATAACATCGCCGTAGCTGGCACCTGCTCAAAAACCTGCTCTGGTATCTCTAGAGAGTGATAAATAATCTCACCACAAACAACGGGTCCCTGACCAGAAAATAAGCCTTGCTTAGCGCCTATAAATGTCACCGTAATATCTGCCATCACAGCCACATCAGCAATATGCCCAGTATCAGCATGCAAACCGGAGGGAATATCTAGGGCCAGTACAGGCATACCTGAATCATTTATTAACTGAATCGCATCACGATAGGTCTGGCGCAGTTCACCATCAAAGCCAGTGCCCAATAAGCCATCGACAATAATGCCGGACGACAGTTTCATAGCCTTGTCAAAATTGACAAAACTAACCTCGGCCTGCTGAGCAAATTGCTTTGCTTTCGATGCATCCTCCGTCAGCGCTGTCGACAACTCAACAATCTGTGTTGGAATATTTTTAGCCGCCGCCAAAGCCGCAACAATGTAGCCATCTCCCGCATTGTTGCCAGAGCCGCAGAAAATAGTTAATGATGTCGGCACACCAAAGGTATCGAGTAGTTCATCCAGTGCCGCACGACCAGCACGCTTCATTAAAACAATTCCCGGCACCCCATGGGTATCGATCACGGTGCGATCAAGCTGCGAAACCGATTTGGCATCAAAAACTGCGTCTTGTATAAAGTTGTGCGACATGAAGCGAATATCCCCGTAAAATTGGCGCAATTATAGGATAGAAAACGACCTAAAACATGCTACAAAATGTCGTCGACACAGAAAAACTCAATAACCTAGCCAAAAACATTAAAGCTTGGGGTGCATCGCTGGGCTTTCAGCAAGTCGCCATTGTTGAACCCGATCTCAATCAGGCATCAGCGCGGCTTAATAAATGGCTGGCTGATGGCTTTCAAGGCTCCATGCAATGGATGGGAGAGCACGGAGAAAAACGCTATAAAGTAGACAAATTGGTAGATCATACATTGCGAGTTATCTCAGTGCGTATGGACTATCTGGCCGACGATAAAATGATTGCTGTTTTGAAGGATGACAATAAAGCATATATATCGAGGTATGCCCTTGGCCGCGACTACCACAAACTCATTCGCAAACGTCTGGCAAAACTAGTAACCATGATCCAAGATGAGTTACCACAACTCGAACTTTCTCAAAGGCCATTTGTGGACAGCGCCCCAGTGATGGAGAAACCTCTCGCCGAACAGGCCGGATTGGGCTGGATTGGTAAGAATACGCTACTTCTCAATGATAAGGCGGGTTCATGGTTTTTTCTTGGCGAAATATACACTTCTCTACCATTGCCAACAGATAGCAATGAGCAAAAAGATCGCTGCGGCAACTGTCGCGCCTGCTTAAAGGTTTGTCCCACAGATGCGTTTCCCGAACCCTACGTTCTGGATGCGAGGAAATGCATCTCCTACCTCACAATCGAGAGCAAAGAAGCAATTCCCGAAGCATTGCGATCGAAGATGGGCAATCGTGTATTTGGCTGCGATGATTGCCAAATTATCTGTCCTTGGAATCGTTTTGCCTCACAGTCTCAGGAAGACGACTTTACACCACGCCATAATCTTGATGATGCTAGCTTAATATCATTATTTAACTGGACTGTTGAGCAATTTGAAAGCCGCACTGAAGGCTCGCCCATTCGTCGAATTGGCCACGAGCGCTGGCTGCGCAACCTCGCGGTAGGACT
>JASLVT010000102.1 GCA_030741175.1 Porticoccaceae bacterium | reverse complement strand
ACCATGGGATAAGAGCGCGTATCCAACTCCTTATCTTCCTCAGTATACCGAGCACCTAAGGTGACCGACCAAAGATCACTTATTTCGTAGCTCATTTCACCAAATACAGCAAAAGTCTCCAATGAGTGGTCTGATGTAAAGTTTTGCACTGGGCCCGAGGTGATATAGGAATCTGCTTCCATGCTATATAAGCCGGCTACGAAATTCATAGGACCATCGTAATCAGAGATAAATTGAAGCTCATGAGATGTCTGTTTGAAATTTTGATCCCGGTCTACTGTGAAGAATACTGCAGGTGTTCCCCAGGAGGCCTCATCTGCTGCTTCCTCGTAGTCCATGATGCCCATAATGTATTTGATTTCATAGTTATCAGCACTATGAGTCACCTTTAAGGTGGTGTTCTCACCTTTAAGCGAGGCAGTCAGAGGAATACCCTGCGGTGATGTTTTCCAGCTATCAGCCTCAGAGGCACGTGCGCCGTCACCCAATGGGCTTGCACTAACGAAAACGTTGTCCGGTGCTGTTGTGTCATGATCATAGTCATCATAAGTGAGAATCGCTGAGGTACTATCGGTAAAATTGTACTTAACAGAGAGACTTAATGTCTCTGAGTCCTTGAATGGACGTCGGTCATTCAATGTAGTGTTGTAGACATGAGAGTCTGATTCAGTGTTCTTAAAGGCCAATTTAATGCCGCCTTTGTCGGACAACGGCATATTTATAACACCTTTAACGTCTGTCAGATTCTGCTCACCCGCAACTGCCTCAAGTTTCATGCCGAATTCACCCGTTGGCTCGGTGCGTTGAACATTGATTACTCCGCCAATGGTATTGCGACCAAACAGGGTTCCTTGAGGGCCTCGTAAAACCTCTACTGATTCGATATCAAAAAAGTCAAAAACAGCACCGGAGTTACTGGCTAAAAACACACCATCAATCGCCACGCCCACTGTTGGTTCAATTGATTTTTCGATATCGTCATAGCTCAGACCGCGGATCGATGCACTCAAGGACTCAGAACCAATGTTCGTCTCATGGAGTTCCACATTAGGAACTAATTTGCCTAGATCTATAGAGCTATTGATTGAACCACGTTCTAGTTGTCCCGGACTGATAGCAGACACTGCAACAGGCACGTCTTGAATTGATTCTTGACGTTTTCGAGCGGTTACTACAATCTCCTCAAGACCAACAGACTCTTCTTGAGCCATCGCCCCACCCGCGTATAAAGGCAGAGTGCATACGGAGATAATTGCTGGAAGAAGTTGCTTTTTAAAGGTTTGTCGATAGTTCATTATTATTTACCCTCTGAATATCATTTTGTTTTTATGTAAAACAGATGCTGATCCTGATGTTATAGCTATGCACCTGTTATTTTCCCCCTTTCAGAACCAACAAAAAACAAGCGAGTTGGCTTTTTATATGTTGGAAAATGAATATAACCCTAGTTATTGCAAAGTTCAACCTATTTTGAGCTGCTAATAAACAGTCAGGGTTGTATGTTTTTGGCAATTACGTTAACTTTATAAATCGAACCAACCTAGACTGCGGGTTACAGCGCCGACTTAGTCTGAATTGGCTAGCTCAAAGGCAAACCCTTGATGCAATAAAAGGCGACCAATGCAACTACGTTCCAAAAACCTTGCCGATTATGCCCAAGAAAAGGCGCTTATTTCTGCCGACACCGTCGCTATTTACACAGAAGATGGTGAGCATATCCGTTTTGGCACTATATATGATGAGGCACTAGCGTTGGCGACATCATTGGCTGGCCTCGGACTGAAGGCTGGTGATGTGATCAGTTTTCAGCTACCAAACTGGCGAGAGGCCGTGGCTATAGATATAGCTGCGGTCTGGTTGGGCTTGGTGGTTAATCCTGTGATTCCGATCTACAGAGATCGTGAGTTGGCGTTTATTTTGGCAGATAGTCGTTCTCGTTGCCTATTTATCCCCGGTGTTTACCGTGATTTCGACTTTCCTGAAATGATTGATCGTCTGTTGCCACAACTGCCTGATCTACAACATGTGGTACGAGTACGAGATAAAGAGAGAGGCCAAGGGGCACTGCATTATGAGGGCTTAATTAGCAACCCTAGCGGAACCATACCTGATAAGCAGCCGACTGATATGAATGCAATGAAAGTCATCATGTATACCTCGGGTACAACAGGAAGAGCGAAAGCAGTGTGTCATAGTCATCAATCATTGGCCTGTGCCATCGATAATGGGATTGATGCTTGGGCGTTGGACGCAAATGATGTGATGCTGATGCCATCACCGGTTACCCATATTACGGGCTTCGCTAATGGCATTGAGTTGGCATTTATTAGTGACTGCAAAACGGCCTTTATGGAGCGCTGGGATGTTAATAATGCCGTTGCTTATATAGAGCAGGTGCAGGCGACGGGGTGCGTGAGTGCCACGCCGTTTTTGCAAGAGTTGGTTGAGAAAGCGCAAAGCGATAGTCTCGATTTGCCATCGTTGCGATTTTTTGCCTGCGGTGGTGCGTCTGTGCCACCCAGTCTAATTACTGATGCTCATCGCACGCTTGCCAACTGCCGAGCTTTTAGAGTTTATGGTTGTACCGAGGCGCCATTGATCACCGTGGGATTTGTTGAGCCAGAGCAGGAGCTGTTAGCGGCAACCACTGATGGTCGTATCAATAACTGGGATGTATTAGTGATAGATGATGCGGGAAATCCAGTGGCTCAAGGTACCGATGGTGAAATTATTGTGAATGGCTCAGCAATGATGCTGGGCTATGGCGAAGAGGCGCAAACACGGCAGGCCATCGATGATAATGGTTACTTTCATACCGGCGATATCGGCCATATCACCGCCGACAACGCTATTGTTATTACCGATCGCAAGAAGGATATCATTATCCGCGGTGGTGAAAATATCTCGGCGCGGGAAATAGAGGACGTACTTCATCAGCACCGCGCTATTTCTGAAGCGGCAGTGGTAGCGATGCCGCATCAGCGACTTGGGGAAGGGGTCTGTGTGTTTTTGGTAACCCGAGCATCGGAGCAACTCTCGCTTGCCGAATTACAGGCATTTTTAGAGCAAAGTGGCTTGGCTAAACAGAAATGGCCACAGCGGGTTGAGCTGTGTGATGCACTGGAGAAGACCGCTTCAGGCAAAGTGAGGAAAGATGTGTTGCGACAGAAAGTGAAAACAGCCATCGAAGCAGAGCAATGATAGATGGTCAGTGATGCAGCGTATGAAGGCTAGGAGCATCTCGTTGCAATACTGCTGCATTGGCCATAAAATAAAAACAATATTGTTTGTTTATGTTTAAAAAGTTACATTCTCAATTGAGATAATTTATGTCAGATACTGTATTTCGTGAAGAAGTTCGAGCATTTTTAAAGCAGTCGTTGACTCCGGACATCAAGCGTGCCGGAGAACTTATGACGAGCGTCTTCGCGGATTTTGACGCCACTATGAAATGGCACAGAGTACTTCATGCAAAAGGCTGGATTGCTCCTGACTGGCCCGAGCAATATGGTGGCACCGGTTGGACCCTCAGCCAGCGTTACATCTTTCAAGAAGAGTGCAAGCTCGCTAATGCGCCTGCATTGCCAGCCATGGGGCTACAAATGCTTGGGCCGATGTTGATGCATCATGGTACCGAGGCTCAGAAACAATATTACTTACCTAGGATGCTTTCCGGCGAGGATGTTTGGTGTCAGGGCTATTCCGAACCTGGCGCGGGATCTGATCTCGCCTCTCTGATTACTTCTGCTGTTCCTGATGGCGATGATTATCTTATTAATGGTTCAAAAATTTGGACTAGCTATGCTCAGCACTGCAATAAGATTTTCTGTCTGGTGAGAACGTCGAAAGAGGGTCGACCCCAAGCGGGTATCAGTTTTATTTTGGTGGATATGGATTCTCAAGGTCTAACCGTCGAACCGATCGTCGGGTTGGATGGCACGGTAGAGCAATGCCAGGTGTTCTTTGACAATGTGCGGGTACCTGCAGCCAATCTAGTGGGGTCAGAAAATAAAGGCTGGGATGTTGCCAAATCGTTACTTGAATTTGAGCGGGGTGGTCATAATTTCACCATTGATCACAAAAAACAAATGGCCAAAATTGATAAGCAAGCAAGCTCTCAGCGGGATTCCGATGGTAGGCTATGGCGAGATAATCCAGTATTTGCTGCTAAATATGCGGATGTTGCCGTCGATGCATTGGCACTGGAATTTACCGAGCTACGTGTTAAAGGCGCTTTCGAGGCGGGTGGCAATGCCGGTGCATTGTCTTCGCTGACCAAGATAATGGGAACGGAGATAGGTCAGCGTTTTAATGAGTTAAGTATTGAAATAATGGGCGAGCATGCGCTGGTAAAGCAGTTAGATGCGCTGTCTCCGAATTTTGAAGGCGACATCATCGGTCCAGAATGCGGGCTGACGACATTCGCCGAATATATCAATAATCGTGCGTCAACAATTTATGGCGGGTCGGCAGAAATTCAGCGAGACATCATCGCTAAACGCGTTCTGCGACTTTAATGTTTTAGGGTAGCTATTAGTTTATGTTTATTGAGTACAGTGAAGAGCAAACTATGTTGCACGACAGTGCAGACAAATATCTTCATGATAACTACAGCTTCGAACGCCGTCAGGCCACAGTGAAACAGAGTCGCGGTTTTGATACTGAGCATTGGCAGATGTTTGCTGATCTGGGTTGGTTGGCAATGACCTTTAAGGAAGACAACGGCGGTTTCGGTGGCGGTGCTATTGAGACTATGATTTTGTGTGAGCAATTTGGTAAACACTTAGTACTTGAACCCTATTTAGAGTCTGTGGTGCTTGTGGGCGGATTACTAGAAGCGGGTGCGCAGCCTGTTATTAAGGAGCGGTATCTTTCCGGTCTGATAACGGGCACATTGCAGGGTGCACTGGCGTATTTGGAGCAGGGCCATGTTGCAGACCCTTTCCATGTGCAAGCTACCGCTGAAGTCAATGATGGTGGCTTTATTTTAAATGGTCAAAAAACCGTGGTGCTCAATGGCCCAGAGGCCGATATCTTTTTAGTTACCGCGCGCACGGGAAATGATTCGGAAAAGCGCAACGAGGGAATAAGTCTTTTTCTTGTTGATAAAAATATTACTGGCTTAAGTTGTACCGATTACAAAACCTATGATGGACGCTCAGCCGGTGAATTGCAGTTGGAAAATGTTGTTGTCAGTGCCGATGCTCTGGTGGGTAGTCTTGGCCAAGCGGCTGCTCTGGCAGCGCCAATTTTTTCTCGCGCTACGGTTGCGACCTGTGCGGAGGCTGTTGGTGCGATGGATGCTTTATTACAAGCGACAGTTGATTACACCAAACAGCGCAAGCAATTTGGTCAACCGATTTCTAATTTTCAGGTATTACGGCACCGTATGGTCGATATGTATATGGAAATTGAATTAACAAGATCATTACTGATGGCATCAGCTTGGAAGTTGGATAACGACGCTGAGGATGCGGCGCAATG
>JASLVT010000101.1 GCA_030741175.1 Porticoccaceae bacterium | reverse complement strand
CACAGATGCTTGCACCAGAGTCAGTAATTCCCGGAGTGCTACCGAAATCATGGCAAAATCTGGCGTGGCACCGCGGCGTAAATCTTGCACCATTGACTGCCAGCGAACAATCAATGGCTGCTGTTGCGCCTGCCAATCATTAAATACCGTTTTGGGCTTTTTACCACCGACGGCTAGAAGACAGGCAGTGAGTCGTCGCCGCTGACTCTCTAAATCATCGACATAGGATTCTCGTGCTAAATCCTGCCAACGATTGTTCGGTTGCAAACCAATAATCTGCGCCATAAACCAATCCAACGACAAATATTCACCCAACTTAAAGTAAAGTGAAGCCGACTTCTTAATCGATACCCCTTGTTTAATGGCATTATCGACAATACCCAAACTCAGAAAAATACTATCCGAAGCTGCCAGTCTAGCCGCCAATTGGGGTTCAACCTGCCGCTCCACCAGCTGGTCTCGCGCCGCGTCCCAAAGCTTTAGCCACTCGGCTTCATCGCGCGTCAACTGGTGCTCTATCAGCTGCGTCATGGGCTTTGCAAATTGCTTAATAATCTCAGTGCAATCAAGATTCGAACGTCGATTGCGCAAAAACCACCTTGTGGTACGGCGCACCAGACGAATAAGCATATGCAATAAATCTAACTGCACATCTGCCGCCAAGGCAGTGTCAGTTTCAATATTTAGCCACAGCTGATCGATTCCCAATACATTGATCACAATACTGTAGGCGCGAATCACCTCATCGGCAGTGGCACCCGTGGACTCCATCTGGCGGAAGAAAAAGCTAAAGCCCATTCTATCAACCAGATCATTGGCCAGTTGCGTGGCCATAATTTCATGACGCAATTGGTGATTGGCAACTGCTTCACCATAGCGGGCGATCAACTGCGCTGGGAATGCGGCACTCACTGACTTGGCTAGCCATGGATCTGACTGCAAGTCAGCCTCAAGCAGTGTTTCTTTTAGCATTACCTTGGAATAACAGATCAATACCGATAATTCAGGTCTTGTCCACACTGTCTGATTGCGATTAATCCGCTCATTGAGTTGTTCATCGGTGGGCAAAAACTCTAACTCGGGGTCGAGATGGCCGCTGCTTTCCATCCAAGCCATAAACCGCTGATACTCCGCATGCTGCTGATGACTATTGTGCAGTGCTAGACTTATTGCCTGAGTTTGTCGGGCGTTATTATGTAGCACCAAATCCGCAACCGTATCAGTCATGGACGCGAGAAACCTGTTTCTCTTTGCCATGCTAAGACGACCAGCTGAGACTTCCTTATTGAGCAGAATCTTTATATTGACTTCATGGTCGGAACAATCAACGCCGGCAGCATTATCAATAAAGTCAGTATTACAGCGCCCACCCCGCAGACAGAATTCGATTCTTCCCCGCTGAGTCATACCCAGATTGCCACCTTCGCCAAACACTTTACAGCGCAACTCTTTACCATTGACGCGCAGGGCATCATTCGCCTTGTCACCCACTTCAGCATTATTCTCTGCGGAGGATTTCACATAGGTACCAATCCCGCCGTTCCAAATCAAATCAATCTCGGACTTGAGTAAAGCGCTCAGTAGTTCGTTCGGCGTAACCTGCGTTTTTTCAATATTAAAACGCGCCTTGATCTGCGGCGTTAGCTTTAAAGACTTAGCAGATCTGGAGTAGACGGCACCCCCCTTCGATAATAATGTTTTATCAAAGTCATCCCAGGTGGTTCTCGGCGTGTCAAATAACCGCTTGCGCTCTTTAAATGTCGCTGTCGCATCAGGGTTGGGATCAATAAAGATATGCAGGTGGTTAAATGCCGCTACCAGCTGAATATGTTCAGATAGCAACATGCCATTGCCAAACACATCACCACCCATATCACCGATACCCACCACCGTAAAATCTTGCTGTTGGATATCCACTTCTATCTCACGGAAATGACGCTGCACAGCGACCCAGGCGCCTCGAGCGGTAATACCCATGCCCTTGTGATCATAACCATTGCCGCCCCCTGAGGCGAAAGCATCGGCTAACCAGAAATTATTGGCATCAGAGAGGTCATTGGCTATATCTGAGAAAGTCGCTGTGCCCTTATCAGCCGCCACCACCAAGTAGGGGTCATCCGCGTCGCGTCGCACAACATTCTCTGGTGGTACCACTGTACCCTCTACCAGATTATCACTAATATCCAATAGCGCTTGAATATACAGTTTGTAGCTGGCAATACCCTCCTGTAGCCAAGCATCACGACCTGCAGTCATGCTGGCCTGCTTAGCGACAAACCCACCCTTGGCGCCCGTGGGCACAATAACCGCATTTTTGACCTGTTGCGCCTTCACCAAACCGAGTATTTCTGTGCGGTAATCTTCCAGCCGATCTGACCAGCGCAAACCACCTCGGGCAACTTTACCACCGCGTAAGTGCACCCCCTCGACTCTGGGAGAATAGACAAATATCTCAAACGCCGGCCGCGGCTTTGGCGCCAGCGATATTTTTGTCGGTTCCAGTTTTACCGAGATATAGGACTTGTGACTACCGTCTTCAAAGGTCTGGAAAAAATTGGTTCGCAGGGTGGCACAGATCGCCTCAAGGTAGGCCCTCAGCACGTTGTCTTCATTGCTGTTATCAACAGATTCTAATCCGGCGATCACATTATTGACCAAGCCCTCTGAGCGCTCAGCGCGGCTACCATCGGCATAGCGGGGATCAAAATAGCATTTAAATAACGCCACTAAGTTACGTGTAATCTCCAGATAGCGGGATAAGGTGTCGGCGATAAACTCTTGGCTATAGGCAATACCCAGCTGTTTTAAATAACGGGCATACAGACGCAACATCGCCACCGTGCGCCAATCCAAGCGCGCTCCAATCACCAATCGGTTAAAACTGTCATTCTCTGCATCGCCCTTCCAAACAGTACTTAACGCCTCTTTAAAACTACTTTGAACTGCAGACACATCGACGTCCACATCCAGAGAAAATGATAGATAAAACTCTTGCAACCACACCTGAGTTTGGCGGTCAGGTTGGATTAAATAGGGGTGCTCAATTACTACTCGAAAGCCCAGATTTTCAAGCATGGGAATCATATCGGACAGTTCTAGAGCACTGTCGCGATGAAATAGAGCCAGTTGCAGATCATTATTGCCAGCCTGATCCTGATGCTTTAAATCAATCGCCAATTCACTGGCATCGTTAAGACCATCAAAAAGTTCAATATGCTTAAGGGCCTGCTGGGGGCTGTACTGCTCTATATAGGCAGATGAAAAGGCCTGCTTAAAACGCCGAGCCAATGTCAGCGCCTCTGTTTCTGGCATAGTCTGCAATGCAGTCTCAGCAAAATTATCTGACCAGGTTGTAGTAATTTGCTTCACTAACTGTTCAAGCTGGACTGCCGTTATCTGCGGGGCACCTTGCTCACCGAGTTGATAAACGAGATAGATACGCACCAACACCGACTCCGGCATAAAATGTGTGCGGAATTCAGATCCAACTGCGCCCAGCTGCTCGCCAATCGCCTGGCATATCTTTTCTCGTGCCACGGTACTAAAAGCCTCGCGCGGGATATAAACAAGGCAGCTGACAAATTTGTTAAACGGATCTGGGTGCAGAAATACTTTGGTTGCGCGTCGCTCACAAATCTGCCAAACACCCATAGCAGTGTCGGATAGCGCCTCGCGACTAACATGGAACAGTTCATCTCGCGGGTGGAAATCTAAAATCGCCTGCAGTGCCTTACCCGCATGGCTGGTGGGACTGAAGCCTGAATTATCCATTACCCAACCGAGCTTCTTGCGCAGTATCGGAATCCGTCGCGGACTGTAGGAGTAAAACTGTGAGGTATAGAGCCCCAAAAATCGTACTTCACCAACGACAATACCCTCAGCATTAAAACGCTTTACCACGATATAGTCAGAGTAAATATCCCGATGCACCGTAGAGCGTTGAGCTGACTTGGTAACGCTTAATATTTGATCGCTTTGATAAAGTGCCTGTACCCCCGGACTTAACTCAGCAATGACGTCCGAGCGAACATCACCCTCATATTTTCTGAACAGACCAAAGCGACTGTCCACCAGCTCAACCAATGACTCCTTGCCATCAATATGCTGGAGAGAGAGCTCTATGCAGCCAGTAAAGGTGAAATAGCCATTGTGAATCCAGCGAAGGAATTCCAGTGATTCCTGCGCGTCCTCTGTATCCGGCGTGACCTGTTCCAGCTCCGCCAATAGATTTGCAAGGCGGCCACGCATAACATCAAAATCACCCACCACAAGCTCGACATCACCTAGCACCGCCTTTAGGTCTTGATGCAGGGAAACCAACTCATCTTCAGCATGGCGATCTATTTCAATATTAATCAGCGCTTCATGCTTGGCGCCCTCTACGTAATCGCCATGGATACTCTGCAACAGACCATGATCATCGCGCAGAACCCAGACTGGATTGCTCTGCAGACTGTAAATATTTAAATCGCGACGATTGAGCACAATACGCAATGAATCCACCAGAAATGGCATATCTCTCTGATTGATATAAATACTGGTATGACGGCTCGACCAACCATCGCTGTGGACATCTGGATTAAACACTCGAATGCACGCTTGACAACCATCAGACAACAGCGGGCGATCAACTGCAAAATTGAGCAACCCCCACAGGCTATGAAAAATATCCTGCTCAGTGCGATCGAGATATTCAGCGTCCGAGTGTAGGTGCACAGCACTGGCGATAAATTGATTGAACAGCCGAGCCTGCGACCTATTTAGATTTTTTTTGGCAATCTTGTTCAGCGACGTCAATAATTGAGTTCGCTGAGAATTATTTTTTGCATCCATGAGCGGGTTTTGCAACCTTTATGTAATTTATAAGTCTGTAACATAGCTATATAAATTCAGTTGATCTAGGGTAACAAAAGCCATTTCACTTTGGATAGACAAAAACCAACTATTTTTACTCAACTCTGTCCGCTAGAAGGATAGACTATTAACTGACAAACAATAATTGAGAGTTACTCGCAGAGACACTAAAATCAAGCTCCGCGATGTCACTGAACCAAATTTAGGGGTTTCTTTTGCAACAGAATATCAACCAAATCAAGCATTGGCTGGCCAGTAAGATTGTCGGTCAAGAACATCTTGTTGAACGACTTATGATCGCCTTACTCGCCGACGGTCACCTACTTGTTGAGGGGGCTCCTGGGCTCGCTAAAACCAAAGCCATCAAAACCCTCTCGGAAGGGCTGGAAGCCGACTTCCATCGTGTGCAATTTACCCCTGATTTGCTGCCAGCTGATATTACTGGCAGTGATATCTATCGGCCTCAACAGGGTACTTTCGAATTTCAGGCT
Source organism: Porticoccaceae bacterium (assembly GCA_030741175.1). GTDB lineage: Bacteria > Pseudomonadota > Gammaproteobacteria > Pseudomonadales > Porticoccaceae > HTCC2207. The sequence goes on along the minus strand of JASLVT010000101.1, from coordinate 146 downwards.
GGGCCTCTGTTCCATAATCTGGTACTCGCCGACGAGATTAACCGAGCGCCGGCCAAGGTTCAGTCTGCTCTTCTGGAGGCCATGGCCGAGCGGCAAATATCCGTGGGTAAAAATACCTATCAGCTGCCGGAACTGTTTTTAGTCAT
>JASLVT010000100.1 GCA_030741175.1 Porticoccaceae bacterium | reverse complement strand
AGGGTAATAATGTATTCGACAATGGCACTGAGCAGGGCTCCGAGTTGCTCAACCAAGCCGTGGCGGGTTGCTTGGCGACCATGGCTGATAGTATGGCTATTTTCGCACCCAATATAAATTCCTATCGCCGCATGGTACCAGGTTGCTATGCGCCATTGGCACCCAATTGGGGCTATGAAAATCGCACCACGGCAATCCGTATTCCCGGCGGAGACGGGCGGGCGAGACGCATTGAGCACCGTGTTGCCGGCGCCGATGCCAATATTTATTTGACCGTTGCCAGCATGTTGGCCGGTGCACTCTATGGTATTGAAAATAAGTTGGTTGCACCTGCGCCCACAGAGGGTGATGCTGGCGATGTCAGCCCCGAGTTGCCACACTTTTGGAACGATGCACTGGCAGCATTTGATCGCTCAAAGTTTATTAGTGACTATTTGGGTGCGGAGTTACAGCGTAATTATTCCCTGTGCAAGCGGATGGAAAAACATGAATTTGATAGCCGTGTAACAGCTCTTGAGTATGATGCCTATCTCTAGTCTTTGCGCTTAACCTTTAGTGTTCTAAGATCATTTTCAGCAAGTCTTGCCTGTGCGGCGGCCATTTTCGAGTCATTGGCGAAGGGACCAACGAGTACACGATGCCAGCGATCGCCGAGCTTGTCTTTAAAGGGCTCAACACTAGCGGGTAAGTTTAACAATGTGATCTGTCCTCTCAGACTGTCAGCATCAACTTTGTTGCGGAATGAGCCAATCTGCAGAAGGTAACTCGACGCTTCTGCTGCCTTGGTGGCAGTGCCCTGAGTTGCGTCTTCTGCGGGCACAGGCACTTCAGTTCCCTGAAATACCGTTGGAAAAGTAAAGTTGATTGGCGGGGGCTTAGTGGCGACACTGACATCCGGCAGTTGCGCTTTATCCAATGCTGACTGGTTGAGCACTGTTGGCCCAAAATGCATACCTGCAGCGCCTACGAGAACACCGAGTACAAAAGGTCGAAAAGTCGATGCCTGCTGCACAGGTTGCTTTTGTCTTGCGCGATTACCGGACGATTTTGAATAGCCTTGGGCCATGCTGTGAACTCTTTACTGTTGAAGCGTGATTGTAGGTGAAATAACAACTTGTTGGCAAAATAAACACCGTTTCTTTGCTTTTAAAGTTCCTGAGGGTCGATATCAATCGACCACCGTAATCCGCGACCATCAGGATGATTTTCCAATTGTGGAGCCAGTTGCGTTATGAGTTGTTGCAGGTGGGTGCGTTGGTTGGCATCCAATTGCAGTACATAGCGAAAGCGACCGGCACGTTTTTCCATCATCGCCGGTAGGGGCCCGAGATAAGATAAATCTGGACTGGGTGGGTTGATAAGCTCGGCCATCTGTCTGGCCATCCGCAGAAACTTTTCGGCTTGGTTGGCATGGGTCGATTCTGCACGTATGAGTGCCATATGCCGGAAAGGTGGTAATTGCCCGAGTTGGCGCTCAGCCAGCAACTGTTGCGCATACTGACGATAGCCTTGAGTCATCAACAGCTCCAACAGTGGGTGATCTGGTTGATGGGTTTGAATCAATACTTGACCAGGGGCTTCACCGCGGCCACTGCGGCCAGCGACTTGAGTCAGCAACTGCCCCATCCGTTCATGGCTGCGAAAATCTGCACTAAACAGACCACTGTCCCCATCCAGTACAGCGACCAGACTGATATTGGCAAAATGATGTCCTTTGGCGAGCATCTGTGTACCGACCAGAATACAGGGTTCACCGCTGTTAGCGATATCGAACACAGTTTGCATCGCCCCTTTGCGTCTGGTGCTATCGCGATCCACTCGCAATACTTTGTTATTGGGGAAGCGTTGTTGTAGATAGGCTTCACTGCGCTCAGTACCTTCACCGGCAGGTACCAGTTGGTGACTTTGACAGCTAGGGCATTGCTGCGGTATCCGTTGTTGATAGTCACAGTGATGACAAATTAAACGACCGCGAGCTCGGTGTACCGTGAGGCGGGCATCACATTGATGGCAGTCTGCACTCCAGCCACATTGATGGCAGATCAAGGCCGGTGCAAAACCGCGACGATTTAGGAACACCAGTACCTGCTGATTGCGCTGAAGTGTCGCTTCTATAGCGGCTAAAGTGGTGCTGGCAATACCTGATTCCATCTGTTCCGAGCGCAGATCCACCAGATGCCAGTCGGGTTGCTTTGCATCACCGGCGCGAGTGTTGAGCTGCAGATGCTGATAGCGTTGCTGATGGCAATTGTTCAATGACTCCAACGAAGGGGTAGCCGAGCCGAGAATCACCGGAATAGCCTCTTGTTGGCCACGAATCACTGCAAGGTCGCGGGCTGAATAGCGAAACCCCTCCTGCTGCTTGTAGGACTGATCATGCTCCTCGTCCAACACAATTAATCCCGGGGCTTGCATTGGCGTAAATATGGCTGATCTGGTACCCATAACAATACGCGCCTGTCCAGATTTGGCCTGCATCCAAGCATCCAGTCGCTGTTTGTCACTGAGTCCGGAATGCAACGTGACCATGGGCACATTAAAGCGATCGCGGAAGCGTTTTTCGGTCTGTGGTGTCAGGCTGATTTCGGGTATTAACACCAGTGCCTGACGGCCATAGCGCAACACCTTTTCGATACTCTGCAGGTAAATCTCTGTTTTACCGCTACCAGTGACCCCGTCTAGTAGATAGCTGGCAAAACCATGGCTATTGATTGCATCGATCGCCGTTTGTTGCGATTGATAGAGTGAAAGCGGATCTTGTTTGAGTAAATGATTCGGTGGTTGAAATGATGCTTGTTGCTCTATAAATACCCGCTCAATCAGCTGTTTTTGTTCCAGTTGATTGATAATTCCGCGCGAGAATACATCTACAATCTCCTGCTCGGCAATCGCTTGTTGCTGTGACCGTATAAATTCTATAAGTGCCCGTTGCTTGGGCGCACGCTTTAAAGAATCTGGCCCCAGACCTTTACCCTTTGTTGTCAGTTGCCAATAATGCTGACCTTGCTGGGGTATTGCGGCGCCTTTGCGCAGTAATACCGGTAACGTGCTAAATAGCGCATCGCCAATGGGATGCTGATAATAGTTGGCCGCCCAGATAAATAGTTTAAATAATGAGGCTGGTAGCAATGGTTGTGAATCCAATAGCTGGCTGATTGGCTTAAGCCTGTCGAGGGGCAATTCACTGTTGTCGGCCAGTTCAATAATCAGCCCGGTAATCTGCCGCTTGCCAAAGGGTGCTATTACCCGACAGCCCGGCTGTATTGCGCTATTCTCCCTGCTGAGGGCCAAATCAGCGGGCACCAAGTAGTCGAATGTGCGGCGCAGGGGCGAGGGCACAGCAATGCGTACAATAAGAGGCGCTATTTCGACCATAAAAAAGTAAGAATTCCTTTTGTAAGCTGGTGTATTTCTGCTAGAATCCGCGCTCTTTAGAAAAGGCCTACCGTGCCTTTCGGGAACTGCGCTTGATTTTGGCAGCGAATGCCATCCAGTCAGCGGTTTCACGATGAGGTGGCGGCTCGCGAATTGGAGTATAAGATGAAAACAGAGATTCACCCAAGCTATAACGAACTAGTGGCTACTTGTAGCTGCGGTAACGTTATCAAAGTCGGTTCAACACGTGCTGAGAGCATCTACCTAGATGTCTGTTCTGCATGCCACCCTTTTTATACCGGTAAGCAGAAGATTGTTGATACGGGTGGTCGAATTGATCGCTTCAACAAGCGTTTTGGTGCAGCCAAGAAGTAATTGGCCTATTACCCAATACCGAAAAGCCGCAGTTAATCACTGCGGCTTTTTTTGTCGCCTGATAAACGAGCGGGTACAATGGCCGCAACGGGTTAGTCCAGAGGTGTGAGATGAGCGCAATTTGGTTGTTTATTAAGGCTATTGTGGTCATTGCTATGGCGCTGATAGGCGCGATGTTTGCCTTGGAAAATAGTCAGCAACTCAGTGTTAATTTTATTTTGTTCAGCAGTCCGGAGATCAGTGTTGGGCTTTGGTTGGTGCTGTTTTTCTGTATTGGCACCTTGTTCGGTGTTTTAGCCAGTTCGGTGATTATTGCTAACTATCGTCGCAAGTTGGCTCGCGCTGTTAAAAAGGATTAATTTCACAAAGGGTTACTATTTGATGGCTAATTCTTCATCCCGCGTTATTGTCGCTATGGACTTTGATAATCAGCAGTCGGCTCTGCAACTGGCTGAGCAGCTAGACCCTAGCCAATGTCGGTTAAAGGTGGGCAAAGAACTATTTACTGTGGCCGGTCCGCAACTGGTAAAGGCACTGGTCGAGCGCAATTTTGATGTGTTTCTGGATCTCAAATTTCACGATATTCCCAACACCACCGCCAAAGCGGTAAGTGTCGCGGCTGATCTCGGTGTGTGGATGACCAATGTTCATGCCTGCGGCGGCAGCCGCATGATGGAAGCTGCGCAACACAGTTTGCAGCAAAGCGGTAGTGAGATGTTGCTTATAGCAGTGACTGTACTGACAAGCATGGAGCAATCTGATCTGCAACAGCTTGGTCTTCAGCGAGACCCAGCGGAGCAGGTATTGCATTTGGCACAGCTCGCCAAAAATGCCGGATTGCAGGGCGTGGTGTGCTCGGCGCAGGAAGCCAGTACATTAAAGGCGCAGTTGGGTGAGGAGTTTAAATTGGTTACCCCAGGTATACGTCTTGCCGATAGTGCCGCCGACGATCAGCGACGTATTGTGAGTCCCGTCGATGCCATTGCTCTGGGCAGCGACTATCTAGTAATCGGCAGACCAATAACCCAGTCTGCCGACCCGTTGGCCACCCTTAATCAGATTAACCAATCCTTGATCAGCTAAATTAGGCCTTAATCTAGTTGGAAAACCCGAATATAGTCGACCTGCATTTGCTGAGGAAATTGCGTGGTGCTGTCGGGCGACTGTGGCCAGTTGCCACCGACCGCCACGTTAAAGATAAAGAAAAAATCATCGTGGAATTCTGTTCTGTCTGCTGAGCTAATTTGCTCGGTATGGAATTCGACACCATCGAGTAGCCAGGTAATAGTACTCTCTGTCCAGTTGATACTGAAAATATGGAAGTCGTCAGCTAGGCGTCCACTGCTGAGCCTGGTATGGCCACCAACATATTGGTGATTGCCATCGGCATTGGCGAAATGAATGGTGCCATGAGTGGTCGCTTCCCGTTCAGCGCTACCGCCAACCATTTCCATAATATCGATCTCGCCACTGGCGGGCCAGCTTACTGATGAGAGGCTTTCACCCAGCATCCACAGTGCTGGCCATAGGCCCTGACCCTCTGGAAGCTTGGCACGGATATCGACACGACCATATTTAAAAAATCGCTTGCCCCAAGTTATTAGCCTTGAGGAGGTGTAGTTCCTACCGCCATAGTTTTCTTCCCGCGCTTCAATGGTCAGCAAGCCATTAGCGACAGAGGTGTTTTCGGTGCGGTAATATTGCAACTCATTGTTGCCCCAGCCACCACCGCCAGTTTCGTAGGTCCAGTCGTTGGTATTCAAACT